>JACXTQ010000067.1 GCA_016919605.1 Methylovulum sp. | reverse complement strand
GGCTTTAGCGAGAAACAACGTATTGAAAGTTTTGGGGTCGCTAACTTGTCTGAAATGGACGAAATGGAAACCAAGCTAGATTTGGCAATGGCCTATATTGACATGGGTGACCATGAAGCGGCCTTGGAAATTGCCATGGAAGTGCTGGAAAAAGGCACTGACGAGCAACAGATGATTGCTAAAGCTCTCATTGAAAATTATCAATAGTATTATCCGCCCGCTCCTTTCATAAAAAGCCCTTTATTGGGCTTTTTTCTTATTAAGTTGTTTATCTGACATAATTGGCAGATACAATGCTGGGTTCCGGGTGGCTACCGCACGGATGGAACACTTGGGCTAACGTTTCGTGTTTTTCGATCCCATGCCTTTTTTGTGAAAAATATTTCGGGTATGAGTGGGTTGCAAGCACGCCAAATAGTTTTTTTATGGATAAGAGTTAAGGTTGGCTTTTAAACTCTGTTAGAATTTGCCTCATCTACTACAGCCCATTAAGGCCCGGTCAAATGGGGTTTGGTAACCGATTACAAATAACACTAAGCAGGTCAATTAAAATGAACGATATTCGTCATGGTAGTAAAAGAGCGCTGTTGGCCAGCACCGTTATTGTCGCCTTGTTATTGGTACAGGGATGTGACAAGAAGGAAGAGGGTAAGGAGCATTTACAAAAAGGCATCGACTATCTTAACAAGGGTGAATATGATAAGGCTAAGTTAGAATTGGAGACTTCCAGTCAATCCGATAAAGACACCGCACAAACGTATTATTATCTCGCCTTGCTGGATGAAAAAAATCAGCAGTATAAGGCGATGAAAGAAAACCTTACCAAAGCGATCGAGTTGTCCCCCAAGCATATCGAAGCGCGGATAAAGTTGGGTAATGTCCTGTTACTGTTGGGCGAACCGGTCAAATCCCAAGAGCAAGCGGATTATGTCCTGAAAGAAGATGGGCAAAACCTGTCCGCGCAAACCTTAAGAGCCTCCGCGTTTATCAGCCAAAAAAAATCCGCCGATGCTTTGGCGATACTGGATGGCATTTTGGCAAAAAAACCTGATTATGCCGAGGCTTTGTCCTTGAAGTCATTGCTTTTCATGGAGAAGGGTGACTTTCATACGGCTCTTGACTTAATTGACAAAGCCCTTAAGGCCGATCCAAAAAACATTGCCATCCATTTGTTTAGGATTCAGATTTATGACAAAGCCAAAGATATAAATGCGATGGTGGCCGCTTATCAAAACCTAATTGCCCTGTTTCCTGAAAATAGGGATTTTAAGGTAATGCTGGCGAAAATTTATACCCAGACGGATAAGAGGAAGGAAGCCGAAGATTTGTTGCGCCAATTGATCGTCCAACTGCCCAATGACATCAGGCCAAAATTGTTGTTGCTGGATTTTTTGGCGCAATTCTCAAAAGATAAGGCTCTGGAGCAGTTCCAGCAATTTATCGCCCAAGCCAAAGACCAGCCCAAAGTGTTGTTGGATCTTGCCAATTGGATGGCCGCCAGAAAAAACTATGCTGAAGCCAATACCGTGCTTAACCAAGTCATTGCCTCAGAAAAGGATTCTAATCTCGGTTTTGCCGCCAAGACCTTGTTGGCGAAAAATATTCTGGACAATAAGGAGTACGATACCGCCGATAAAGTTATTGGCGAAATCTTGGAAGCCAAACCTGATTATGACAATGCCAAAATTTTAAGGGCGCGTTGGTTTTTGGCCAAGCAATTGTCGGATGAAGCTCTCGAAATGCTCAATAAGTTGGCGTTTTCCAAGCCCAATTCCGATGAAGTGCAGTATTTGTTGGGGCAAGCTTATTTGGTCAAGGACAATAAGGCGGAGGCTGACAAGCATTTTGCCAAGGCCTTGGAGCTTAATCCGATCAATTTTGAGGCTTTGGTCTATGTTTACGACAAGGCGTTGGCGACCAATGATGTCAAATATGCCAAAGATATTTTGAAAAAAGCCTTAAAATTCAAGACCGACAATTTGGTATTATTGGAAAAGCTGGGCAAAATCAACTTGTCCGAGAGCAACTGGGAAGAAGCCAAGCTGATTGCCCAACAAATCAGCAACGTCGTAAATCCGCTGGCCAAAGATTTGGCGGCTTTCTTACAAGGCCAGATTTATCAGGGGCAAGGCGAATATCCTAAAGCCATTGCGATTTATAAGGATTTGCTGGCAAAATACCCTGAAAACAGTGATGCCTTGATTAGCCTAGGCCGTTGCTACGAAGCCCTGAAAAAACGTGAGGAGATGATTGGCTTCCTGAGCAGTTTGCTTACCAAAAACCCGCAAAACATTTCGGCGGGCGTATTGTTGGTGGAGTTGTATGGTTTGGACAAAAGCTTTACCAAGGCGGCAGAGCTGACGCGCAGCTTGATCAACAAAGACCCAAAAATCCCTAAGCTCTATGCGCTGTTGGCGAATGTTAAATTGGCGGAGAATGATAAAGCAACGGCCATTGCGGCTTATCAGGAGGGTCTCAAGCATAATGCAGAAAGCGTCGAGCTGTCCTTGTCGCTGGCTTCTTTGTATGAAAATCAAGGCCAGCATGATGCGGCTGTGAAACTTTACGAACAATTGGTGGAAAAAAACCCGCGTTTGGATGTGGCGATCAATAATTTGGCTTCTATTCTGGGCGAGAACACCACCGATAAGGCACGCTTGGCGAGAGCCGCCCAGCTGGCCGAAAAGTTTAAGGATTCCGAGCAAAATTATTTTAAGGACACTTATGCTTGGATATTGATAAAGCAAGACAAGGTTACGGAAGGCCTTAACCTGCTTAACCAAATAGTGGCGGCCATACCCGATGTGCCGACTTTCCGCTACCATTTGGCGGTCGCCTACCATAAAAACGGCAATGACAGCTTGGCCGGTTCCGAACTGAAACAAGCCCTAGAGTTGGCAAAAACCAAAGGGAGCTTCCCTGACCAAAAAGCCGCCGAAGCTTTATTGGCGGAAATTGGCAAACCAGGGCATTAATGGCGGCATTTTTCATATCAGTTAGACGATTTAACTAGGAGATCATTTTGAAGATACTGGTAACAGGTGCGGCAGGCTTTATAGGCTCCACGCTGAGCCTGAGATTGTTGGCACGCGGCGATGAAGTGGTGGGGATAGACAACCTTAATGATTATTATGATGTCAATTTAAAGCTGGCCCGCTTGGAGCGGTTGCAGGCTCACGGCAATTTTAAGTTCATTAAGCTTGATATTGCTGACAGGCTACAGATGGAGGCGTTGTTTGCCAAGGAACAATTCCAAAGGGTCATGCACTTGGCGGCCCAGGCCGGGGTAAGATATTCGTTGACCAATCCTCATGCCTATATTGAGGCTAATATTGTTGGCTTTATGAATGTCCTGGAAGGTTGCCGGCACCATCAGGTCGAACATTTGGCCTATGCCTCGTCCAGTTCGGTGTATGGGGCCAACACTAACATGCCTTTTTCTATCCACCATAACATTGACCATCCGGTCTCGCTATATGCGGCTAGCAAAAAGGCCAATGAACTGATGGCGCACACCTATAGCCATTTATATCGGTTGCCGACTACCGGCCTGCGGTTTTTTACCGTATACGGCCCATGGGGTAGGCCGGACATGTCTTTGTTCCTGTTCACCCGCAGTATCCTTGAAGGCCAGCCCATCGACGTGTTCAACTATGGCAACCACCGCCGTGACTTCACCTATGTTGATGATATTGTCGAAGGCGTTATCCGAGTCATTGACCGGCCAGCACCAACCAACCCCGAATGGTCTGGTGACGCTCCTGATCCTGGCAGCAGCATGGCTCCTTATCGTGTGTACAATATTGGTAACAATAATCCGGTACACTTGTTGACTTTTATCGAAACACTGGAAAAATGCTTGGGCAAAACCGCGATCAAAAACTTTTTGCCTTTACAGCCGGGTGATGTACCCGACACTTATGCCGATGTTGCCGATTTGGTCAATGACCTGGATTATAAACCGGATACGTTATTAGCCGATGGGATACGCAACTTCGTTGAATGGTATAAAGATTTTTATAGGATTAGCTAATGGATACCAAAGTGAACGCCCATGATAGAAAAATTTCGGTGATAGGTTTGGGTTATGTCGGTTTGCCGGTTGCTGTTGAGTTCGGCAAAAGCCAGCAGGTGATAGGCTTTGACATCAATCCGGTGCGGATTGCCGAATTGCGCCAAGGCATTGAACGCACCCATGAAGTGTCCGCAGACGAGCTGGCTGCCACCGACATTTTGTTCACCTGCGATGCCAAGGAATTGCAAAAAGCCGATTTTCACATTGTGGCCGTACCTACACCGGTCAACACTGCTAAACAGCCGGACTTGTCACCGGTGCTCAGCGCCTCAAAAACTGTAGGCCAACAGCTTAAAAAGGGTGATATTGTCGTCTATGAATCCACGGTTTACCCAGGGGCGACCGAAGAGGATTGCATTCCGGTTTTGGAGCGCGAATCCGGTTTGATTTGGGGTGTTGATTTTGCCGTTGGCTACTCGCCTGAGCGCATCAATCCGGGTGATAAGGTACATACCTTCAAGACCATCACCAAGGTGGTGTCCGGCGATAGCGCGGAAACTTTGGCGATAGTCGCTGCCGTTTATGAATCGGTGGTCACTGCCGGAGTGCATAGGGCAGCGACTATTAAGGTCGCCGAAGCCGCCAAAGTGATTGAAAATACGCAAAGGGATTTGAACATTTCGCTGATGAATGAGCTGGCTTTAATTTTTAACAAAATGGGCATAGACACCCAGGATGTACTGGCGGCGGCTTCCTCAAAATGGAATTTTTTGCCGTTTGAGCCGGGTTTGGTCGGTGGGCATTGTATCGGTGTTGACCCTTATTATTTGACCTATAAGGCCGCGACCTTAGGCTATAGCCCACAGGTGATTTTGTCGGGGCGCAGCATCAATGATAGCATGGGTGGCTTTATCGCCAGCCAAACGGTTAAGGAACTTATCAAATCAGGGCGTTGTGTAAAGGGCAGTGTCGTGACGGTATTGGGCTTTACCTTTAAGGAAAACGTCCCCGACATCAGAAATACCCGCGCTATTGATATTGTCAGGGAATTGCAGGATTACGGCATTCAAGTGCAGATTTTTGATCCGCTTGCTGATGCCCATGAGGTGTTGGAAGAATATGCTGTTGCTATGGTTTCGGACGAAAGCCGGTTGCAACCTGCCCACGCGGTGTTGTTGGTGGTCCCCCACCACTATTTCATGGTGAAAAATTGGGCTTACATCACCGCGTTGCTGGAATTGCAAACCGGCGTGGTCATTGATGTCAAAGCCAAACTGGACAGGGCAAGCGTCCCTGAAGGCGTTACCTTGTGGCGACTATGATTGTCATGTCGGCTGGATTGACCGGCGGGGTTGTCAGTTATCCCATTATGTTTATTGAACTGTGTGCATTGTCAAGATGAGGCGAAAGGTGTTTTGTTTACCAACCAGAAAATGGCTGTTACTCCTGTGCATCCTTATGCTGTCCGCTTGTGGGCATCCGCAATTGGCGCAGGATGACGATGCCACCCTACCATCAGATTACACCTATATAATAGGCCCTGGGGACAATATCACCATTTATGTCTGGGGGAACCCTGACATATCGACCACGGCAACCGTCAGACCTGATGGCAAAATCACCATCCCCTTGGCTGAAGATTTGGCCGCAAGCGGTAAAACGCCTGCCCAGTTGGCTCGTATCATGGAAAAATCCTTGGCAAAATATGTCCGTGACCCGCAGGTGGTCATCATGGTCAGCGGCTTCCAGGGTGTGTATAGCCAACAAGTGCGTATTATCGGGCAGTTGAGCGGTGGTGGCAGTAGCGGCAGCAGCAGTGGTCTAGGTGGTAGTAGCGGCAGTAGTACGGGTGGCAGTAGCGGTAGCGCCAGCGGCTCGTCTGGGGTTAGTGGCGGTTCCGGCTCAGGGGGCATTTCGCGTTTTTCGGCGCGGGCTTTCCCCTATAAAAAAGATATGACCTTGCTGGATCTGATGATACAGGTGGGGGGGCTAGGCCAATATGCCGACGGCAATAGGGCGAGCATTATCCGTAATATCAATGGCGAATTGCAACAATTTGGCATTAGGATTGATGATCTGATAGAAGACGCTGACTTGTCGGCTAATGTGAAAATTTTGCCGGGTGACATTGTTATCATACCCGAAGCCTTTTTTTAACCGCTTACAGCACTCGTATTAGCAAAAAAACAATATGCAGCAGCAATTGACAGAAATCCTTTTTTATTTAAGAGGAACCTTAAGATATAAATGGATGGCGATTATCTTGGCTTGGATAATTTGTTTGGGGGGATGGTTGGCGGTGTTGATTATGCCCCGGCAATACACCTCCGAGGCTAAGGTGCATGTTGAGACCAGCACCATGCTAAGGCCGCTGATGCGGGGCATGACGGTTGAATCGGATGTCAGGGCTTTATTGCGGGTTATGCAACAACTGATGTTTACCAAAAGCAATGTCGAACAAATCATCCATTTGTCTGAGTTGGAAAAGCAAATAAAAACCCCCCGTGACCAGGAAGAACTGATCGATAAATTAAAGAAAAATATTAAGATTAGCCCCGTTGGTGATGATATTTTTATCATAAAGTATGAAAATTCTAGCCCGGATGTGGCAAAAAGTGTCGTGCAGGCCGTTTTGACAGTGTTTTCCGAACAGACCCAAATATCGACCATTGCCGGTGCGGATACCGCGCACCATTTCATAGACCGCCAAATCGAGGAATATGAGGCGCGTCTGCGCAATGCTGAAAAGACCCGGGAAAACTTTATGCGGGCCAATCTGGGCATGTTGCCAGGTCAAGGCAGCAATCAGGTCGAACAGATGCGGGCGATGACCGTAGCTTTGGAAGAGGCAAAACTGATGTTGGATGAAGCCACATCAAGGAAACAAGCCTTAAAAGTGCAATTGGATGAGGCCTTAGGCGCAGGTGATGATGAATGGGGCGACTTGGCTGGGCAACAATCAACCGTGGAAGACGAAAAAATTGCCGATCTTAAGCAACGCCGTGATGATTTGTTAATTAAGTACACGGCCAACCATCCTGAGGTGGTGCATCTGGACAAGACCATTAAGGATTTGGAAAAGATCAATGCCGAAAAGAAGGCCAAGCAGGTAGAGGCGGGCGGCTTGGATAGCTCGGTGATGACCAATCCTTATACCCAATCCATAAAAATCGCCTTAAATGAAGCGGAAGCCACGGTGGCTTCCATCCAATCCCGCGTCAGTATTTTGGAAAAGCGTTTGGAATTGGCGCAAAGCGAATGGAATACCCGCCTTTCTGTGGAAACGGAAATGCAGAATATAAACCGCGACTACGCCGCCATCAAGAAAAATTATGAGCAATTGCTCGGTAGCCGCGAACAGGCCAGTTTGTCCAAAAAAGTTGATGACCAAGCAGAATCATTAAAGTTTAAGATTGCCGATGCGCCTGACAAGCCGTTGACACCGTCTTCTTTGCCGAGGCCGCTGTTGCACTCGGCAGTTTTGCTGCTAGGTCTTGGCATTGGTTTCGGGTTCGCCTTTTTGGTGTATCTAATGAGGCCGGCAGTGATGACCACATCACAGCTTAGGGTGCTGACAGGACTGCCGGTATTGGGTAGCGTGTCGATGAAATTCAGTGACATGGAAAGTAAAAAAAACCGGCAAGATCTAGTCAGATACAGTTTTTCGACGTTTGGGCTGATTGTCATCTACATTTGCTTTATGATGGTTGATATTTTACATATTGACATATCGCGTGTAGCCAGCTTATTGCATCGTATCTTATAAAATCCGCTAGGGAATTGAACTCATGAGCATCATTGAAAAAGCAGTTGATAAGGCGGGCCTTACGGGGCAGGAATTGGAGGGTGCACCGGATAGGGATGAAACTATCGGTGCCGCACCTTCATTCAGCCAAGGAAAACCGTTGCCCGACAAACCGATGTCCACAAGCAATGAGGCTGGCCTTAGAAAAAGGGACAGTTTTAAAGGCACACAAGAACGGGTTGAAATTGATTGGGGAAGGTTGGCGCAAATGGGTTTTGTCACCCCTAGTGATGTCAACACCAAAACCATAGAGGAATACCGCAACATCAAGCGCCCCTTGGTTTACAATGCCTTTGGCGCAGGTAGCATCGGTATTGCCAGATCCAATTTAATTTTGGTGACCAGCAGCGTGCCGGGTGAGGGCAAAACCTTTACGGCGATAAACTTGGCCTTGAGCATTGCCAATGAGCGTGACAAAAAAGTATTATTGATTGATGCCGATGTCGCCCGCCCGTCAGTGTCAAAAACCCTAGGGATCAATTCCCCTTCCCGCCTGGGCCTGATTGATTATCTGGAAAACGAAAATGTTGATTATGCCGATATTGAGCTGTTGACCAATATGCAGGGGTTGCGCATTATCCCCGCAGGCAAGCTGCATAAATATTCCACCGAACTATTGTCCAGCAATAAGATGGTCTTGTTTGCAGAAGAGCTAAGCAACCGCTACCCTGACCGTATCGTCATATTCGATTCGCCGCCGTTGCTGGCGGCAACCCAAGGCGAGGTGCTAGCAAAATTGGTCGGGCAAGTGGTGTTGGTGGTGGAAGCCGAAAAAACCCTGCAAAGCATGGTCATGGAATCGGTCAATAAGCTCTCGGTGTGTGACGTGGTCTTGCTGGTATTTAACAAAACCTTAATCAGTTTAAGTGATGGCTATTATTATGGCTATGGTTATGGGCAATACGCCAGCAATTGACGGTTAATCAGGCGGCCACTGGCGGCATCTGCCTGCCCATAATCCGTTGGCCGCCGCTAAACTACGCAACCAGACACTCCGACATGGAACAAGCTACCAGGGTTTCAGGACATTGCAATCGAGGGATAATTTTGCAAAGACGAATTAACAGCTCTGTTTTGGCAGTCAGATGGGTGGCTTTGGTATCCTGTTTTTCCTGTAGCCCCTTATATGCTGCCAATTGGACGGTCGTCCCCACTTTACAGTTGCAAGAAATTTATTCTGACAATATCAGATTGGCACGACCAGGGTCGGAAACCGCCGCTTTTGTCAGCAGTGTCAGCCCCGGGCTTAATGTTTACCGGCAATCAGGCCGCAATACCCTCAATCTCAATTACCAGCTACAGAATTTGTATAATGCCACGGGTAGCAATGAGGTTTCCAGCTATAACCAATTGCAGTTCAACGCCAACCAGACAGTGCTGCCGAATAAGTTTTTTGTCAATGCCAGCAGTTCAATTAGCCAGCAAAACATCAGCAATACCCGCATAGCCACCGACAATATATCCGGTGCCGGCAACCGGACTAATGTCAGTACATTTAGCTTGGCCCCTACTTGGACACCGCATTTTGGCAATTATGCCAGGGGTACGGTCGGTGTCAATTTTAACACTGTCACTACCGATAACGGTGCTTCGTCGGGGGCTGCGGGCATTTCGGATAGCTTTAGTTATGGGGAATCTATCCAGATGAGCAGCGGTACGGAATTCAAACGGGTGGGTTGGAACCTGTCATTCAATAATACTGATAACAATCGGGCCACGGGCACTGATGTGGCTTTTCAAAGTTCCAGCTTGACGGTCAGGACGTACCTCAACAGATATTTTAACGTATTTGTCCAGGGCGGCAACAGCAATAACAGCTACCAAGGCATAAGCACTAACACTAATGGCCTGTTTTATACGGCCGGTGCGCAATGGCTGCCCAGCCGTTTTTATAGCCTTGAAAGCGGCTATGGCAATAATGCCTATGTCACCTTGACCTTAAACCCCATGCGGCGGTTAAGTTGGGTGACTACCTTTAGGGATAATGGCATTGGCCTGAATTCAGGACAAACTTGGCAAACGGCCCTCAATTACCATACTCAGCGCAGCACATGGTCAATAAACCACAATAACGCCACCACCACCGCCCAGGCTTTGTTATTGAAACCGTATCTGGTTACTGTTGACCTTAACCCTGATCCTCAAATCAGCCAACTGCAACAGTTCACCATCAATCTTCCCACCTTAACCGATCAGGTGATCGTCACCCAAACATGGAGCTTTTCGGCATCGTTTAATACGGGGAAAAGCAATATGTCCATCAGTGTCTTTGATCAAGCCAGGCAGTACCAAGGGACTGGCACCAAAGATGACGTAAAGTCCATCAATGCCAGTTGGAATTGGCGGTTGTCGCCGAAAACCAGTGCTTATCTCAGTCCCGGATGGCAGCAAATTGACCGGGGAGTGCCGGAAAAAGATAACCGCTATGATGTGTCAATAGGCTTAAATCGGACACTCACCCAACGGGTCAATAGCCGTTTGGAATTCCGCCACATTGACCAGTCTTCAGCCCTCTCCAGCAATAATTTTGAAGAGAACCGTGCCACCGCCAGCCTGTTTATGAGATTCTGAACATGTATGAAGGGTTTTATAAATTAAGCAGGAAACCGTTCCAGCTTAATTCAGACAACGATTTCTTTTTTAAAAGCGAAGTGCATAAAAGGGCGTTGGCTTATATGCGCTATGGCTTGGGGCAAGGTGAAGGCTTTATTGTCATCACGGGTACGCCGGGCACTGGCAAGACTATGCTGATAAAGCAGTTGGCGGCCAGCATCAACCCGGGGAAAGTGACTTTTGGCCTGATCGTGTCGGCGCAGGTCGGCGCTGACGATCTGTTGAAAGTGGTCGCCGCCGCCTTAAAAGTACCTTACGAAGGTGAAGATAAGGCCACGTTGTTGGGGCGGCTGGAACAGTTTTTTGTCAATGAGGCCATGCAGGGCAAGCGGGTTTTGCTGATCGTGGATGAGGCGCAAAATTTGCCTAAAGCGTCCTTGGAAGAATTGCGCATGTTGGCCAATTTTGAACGCTCAGGCCGGACGTTGTTACAATTGTTTTTGTTGGGGCAAAACCAGTTTAGCAAAACCTTGGCCTTGGCCGACATGGAGCAATTCCGGCAACGGGTCGTGGCGACTTATCAACTGAAGTCGCTTAACGAAGAGCAAACCAAAAATTACATACTATTCCGTTTAAAACGCTCAGGTTGGCAACATACGCCCCAAATTGAAAATAATGCCTTTCCGCTGATATTCAGCCATTCGCAAGGCATTCCACGGAAAATAAACACCTTATGCGAAAGGGTGCTGATGCTGGGTTTTCTGGATGAATTGCAGGTGATCGATCAAACGGTTGTGCAAGCGGTGTTGGATGACCTGCGTGAGGAAGGGTGGGGCGAAGATGAAGCCATCGCCAATGCTTATCAGGGGCTGTTGGCATCGCCCGACAGCTTGGAAAATCGGGTCGCCAAGCTGGAAAAAGTGCTTGCCGACATCCATCTTATTTTGAGCGCCCACCATAAAGGGGCTGACGATTAACGCTTGAATGGACGGGCGATTTTTTAACAATCGTCCGTGCTAAGGTTTTACCATATTCTATTTATTTAAACTGTAACGGTACTATCGTGACTATTAAAAACGCTATGACGGTCGATGTGGAAGACTATTTCCAGGTGTCCGCTTTTGAGCCTTATATCGACAAAGCCCAATGGGATAGCTTGCCGCATCGGGTGGCGAAAAACACCCACCGGGTGCTTGATATATTTGCCGGACACGGTGTCAAGGCCACTTTTTTTACTTTAGGCTGGGTGGCCGAGCGTTACCCTGATGTGGTCAGGCGCATTGTCGCCGAAGGCCATGAGCTGGCTTGCCACGGCTATGAGCATATTCGCGTCACTGAACAAACTCCAGACCAATTCCGTGCAGATGTCGCCAAAACCAAGCACTTGCTGGAAGATGTCGGAGGCGTGGCGGTCAACGGCTACCGGGCTGCCAGTTATTCGATCAACGCCAGTAATTTGTGGGCCTTGGACGTGTTGCAAGCAGAAGGTTTTCGCTACAGTTCCAGCATCTATCCGGTCAAGCATGACTTGTACGGAATGCCCGATGCGCCACGTTTCATGTACGCGCCATTACCACAGCACCCTGAATTTAAGGAAATCCCCATCACCACCTTGCGTTTGGGGCAAAAAAATCTGCCCTGTGGCGGCGGTGGTTTTTTCAGGTTTTACCCTTACGCGCTCTCCAAATGGGCGTTCCAGCGTGTCAACGGCTCGGAGCGGCAATCCGGTATCTTTTATTTCCATCCGTGGGAAATTGACCCTGAACAACCGCGCCAAGTTGGTTTGAATTTAAAAACCCGCACCCGCCATTACCTCAATCTCCAACGCATGGAAAGCCGCATCGGGCGGCTTTTGGCTGATTTTGAATGGGATACTATGGCTAAGGTGTTTTTATGAAAAAGGCGAGTTCTATGATAAAAATCTTGGAGGCGAAGGATTATGGGCGTTGGGACAGTTTTGTCAACAACCATGCCCAAGCCACTTTTTTCCATTTGTCAGGTTGGCAAACCGTTATCGAGAAGTCTTTTGGGCATAAGACTTATTTCCTTTATCTGGAAAGTGATGGCGACATCACCGCCATATTGCCCTTGGTGCATGTCAATAGCCTGTTGTTTGGCAATAGCTTGGTATCCACGGCCTTTTGTGTCTACGGCGGCATCCTCGCCCATAATAACATCAGTTATGATGTGCTTGACAATGAAGCCTGCCGTTTGGCCCGGCAACTCGGTGTCGATGCCTTGGAGATGCGCCAGCAGGAACGTAAGCACCCTGATTGGCCTTATAAGGACTTATATGTGACCTTCCGCAAGCAAATGGAGCCGGATGTTGAAAAAAACATGCTGGCGATCCCCAGAAAACAACGGGCGATGGTCAGAAAAGGCATAGAAGCCGGTCTTACCAGCACAATAGACAGCGGTGTTGAGCGCCTGCATCTGGCCTATTCGGAAAGTGTCAGGAATTTGGGCACGCCGGTGTTCTCAAAAAAATATTTCCAAACCCTAAAAGAAGTGTTTGGCGAGCAATGCGAGGTGTTAAGCGTCGAACATAACGGCAAGCTGATTGCCAGTGTCATGAATTTTTATTTCCGTGATGAAGTGTTGCCGTATTATGGTGGCGGCACCGACTTGGCGCGGGACTTGAAAGGCAATGACTTTATGTACTGGGAAGTGATGCGCCGGGCGGTTGCCAAGGGCGTGCGGATTTTTGACTACGGGCGCAGCAAAATTGGCACGGGTTCGTATAGTTTTAAAAAAAATTGGGGCTTTACGCCAGAGCCGCTGTTTTATGAGTTTTATTTGGTGAAAGCCACCGAACTGCCGGACATTAATCCGCTCAACCCTAAATACCAGCTCTTTATTGCCGCGTGGAAGCGTTTGCCCTTACCCGTCAGCCAGCTGATAGGCCCGTGGTTATCGAAAGACTTAGGGTAGGGCAATGGACAATCTGTTGTTTTTGGCGCACCGTATCCCGTACCCGCCCAATAAAGGCGACAAAATCCGTTCTTACCATTTCCTGAAATATTTGGCGGCTGAATTTAACGTGTATTTAGGGACGTTTATTGATGATCCCCATGACTGGCGATATACCCAAGACGTTGACGCATTGTGTGCCGCCACCTGTTATCAAGACTTAAAGCCGTTGCCTGCCAAAATCAAAAGCTTGCAAGGCTTGCTGACGGGTGAAGCCTTAAGTTTGCCCTATTATAAAAATGCCGCCCTGCAAGCATGGGTGGATGCCACCATTAACAGCCAAGCCATCACTAAGGTGCTGATTTTTTCCTCGGTCATGGCGCAGTTTATCCGCCCTGAACATAAGGTAGAGTTGGTGGTCGATTTTGTCGATATTGATTCTGACAAATGGCGGCAGTATGCCGATAAAAAAACTGGCATCGCCCGCTGGATTTATCAGCGTGAAGCCCAGTATTTGCTGGCCTATGAACGGAAACTAGCGGGCTTGGCGAAAACCAGCCTGTTTGTCTCCGAACAGGAGGCGGCGTTGTTTAAGACGCTTGCCCCTGAAGCCAGCGCTAAGGTGGGCTTTGTCAACAACGGTGTCGATACCGATTATTTTTCCCCCGATCACGTTTATGTCTCACCCTATGCGCCCGCACAGGATGTGTTGGTATTTACCGGCGCGATGGATTACTGGGCCAATGTTGATGCGGTGGTGTGGTTTGCCACCCAGGTTTTTCCCTTGTTACAAGGACGCTATCCGTGGCTGCGCTTTTATATTGTCGGTAGTAAACCTACTAAAGCGGTGCTGGAACTTGCCAGCAATCCGGCGATCACCGTGACCGGACGGGTCGATGATGTCAGGCCTTATTTGGCTTACGCCCGTTTGGCGGTGGCTCCGTTGCGTATTGCCCGTGGTATCCAAAATAAAGTGCTGGAAGCGATGGCGATGGCTAAAGTGGTGGTCGCCACCACGGCGGCGATGGAGGGCATCCCTTATCGTTCGGAGTGTTCGGTCTGTGTCAGTGATGACGCACAGCAGATGATTGACCAGTTGGGCGGACTTTTGCAAAATTCGGCTATACCAGCACCCTGCAATCGTGAGTTTGTGGTCAGTCATTTCAGTTGGCAGCAAAACATCCACCAACTGGCCGCCTTGTTACGGGAGTAAATAATGCCGCAACCGCCGCTAATTGCCCATGTCATTTACCGTTTAGGGATGGGTGGCTTGGAAAATGGCTTGGTGAACCTGATTAACACCCTGCCGCCTGAGGCTTACCGCCATGCCATCATTTGCCTGACCGATAGCACCGACTTTAAGCAACGCCTAAGCCGCCCAGATGTGGCCGTTTATGAGCTGCATAAACAAAGTGGCCAAGATTGGTGCTCATTTGCCGCCATGTACCGTTTGCTGAAAACGCTTCGGCCCACTATTGTGCATACCCGCAATTTGGCGGCAATAGAATATCAAACCTGTGCGTTTTTGGCCGGAGTCCCTGTCCGTGTCCACGGTGAACACGGTTGGGATGTGTTTGATCCTGATGGCGCCAACATCAAATACCAATGGCTACGGCGGCTGTTAAAGCATTTTATCCATCGGTTTATCCCCTTGTCACGGCATTTGGAAAGCTATTTGCTAGATAAGATCCATGTCGCCCCTGGCAAAATAACCCGTATCATCAATGGCGTTGACACGCGCATTTTTTATCCGCGTACCGGCGACAAGCCGCCCTTAAGCGGTTGCCCGTCCGGCTTTGCCGATGATGGGCTGGTGATCGGCACGATAGGCCGGATGCACGGCGTTAAAGACCAGATAACCTTGGTGAAAGCCTTTATCATAACCTGCCAACGTGCCGCCGATAGCCAGTGCTTAAGGCTGGTCATCATCGGTGACGGGCCGCTACGCGCAGAAGCCTTGGCCCTGCTGGAGCGGGCGGGATTGTCGGCGCAAGCCTGGTTGCCCGGGGCGCGTAATGATGTCGCCGAGATTCTCCGTTGTTTGGATATTTTTGTGCTGCCCTCACAAGCGGAAGGCATTTCCAACACCATCCTGGAAGCTATGGCCAGCAGTTTGCCGGTGATCGCCACGCAGGTGGGCGGTAATCCCGAATTGGTGCTGGACGGGGTGAGCGGACGGTTGACCCCGGCCCAAGATGCCGAAGCGATGGCGGGGCATATCTTGGCTTATCTTAATGATGGCGACATGTTGCGTGAGCATGGCCGCCAAGGTTATCAGCGGGTGCAGCACAACTTCTCCTTAACGGCGATGGTGGCTAACTACCAAGCGGTCTACGATTCATTTTTTCAGAAGGAATAACACTATGTGCGGAATTGTCGGGATTTTTGATGTCCAAGCCAGGCGTGACATCAACCGTGAACTGCTTTCGCGGATGAATGAGAGCCAATTTCACCGTGGCCCCAATGAAGGCGGCATCCATATCGAAGCGGGCTTGGGGTTTGGGCATCGACGCTTGTCGATTATTGACCTAAGCAGTGGCCAACAACCGATGCTGAGCCGTGATAACAATGTTGTACTGACCTTCAACGGTGAAATCTACAACTTTATGGAGTTGCGTAAGGAATTGGAAGCCTTAGGCTACCGCTTCCAGACCCATTGCGACACCGAAGTGATCCTGTACGGCTGGCAAGCTTGGGGGGAGGCCTGTGTCGAGCGCTTTCGGGGTATGTTTGCCTTTGCAATTTGGGACAGGCCTCAGCAAACTTTGTTTCTAGCGCGTGACCGTTTGGGCGTAAAGCCATTATTTTATGCGCAACTTGCCAATGGCCAGTTTATTTTTGCCTCTGAACTGAAGGCCCTCAAAGAACATCCTGATGTGCCTAAAGAACTGGACCCGACCGCTATCGAAGCTTATTTTGGTTTTGGCTATGTGCCTGACCCCAAGACCATTTACAAAAATGTCTATAAATTAGAGCCTGGGTTTTGCCTGACCATCAAACACGGTCAAACCCATTATCAGCCACGCCAGTATTGGGATGTCAAATTCGCGGTCAGTGGTGCGCCCCGCAGTGAGCAAGACATCGGCAACGAACTGATTGAGCGGTTTCGTGAGGCGGTCAAAATCCGCATGGTCGCCGATGTGCCGTTAGGTGCGTTTTTGTCCGGTGGGGTCGATTCCAGTGCCGTGGTCGCGATGATGGCGGGTTTGTCACCCGACCCGGTCAATACCTGTTCTATTTCATTTGGCGACCCCGCCTATAACGAGTCAAAATTTGCCGCGCAAATCGCCGAACGCTACCACACTACACACCGTGTCGAGCAAGTTGATCCGGCTGATTTTAGCCTAATTGACCAATTGGCGGGGCTATATGATGAGCCTTATGCCGACAGCTCGGCTCTGCCGACTTATCGGGTCTGTGAATTGGCGAAAAAACAAGTGACGGTGGTTTTGTCCGGTGATGGCGGGGATGAAAACTTGGCCGGTTATCGCCGCCACCGTTGGCATACTTATGAAGAGCAGATGCGCTCCTGGTTGCCCGATAGCATCAGAAAGCCTGTATTCAGCACCTTAGGCCGCCTGTATCCCAAAGCCGACTGGGCACCGAAAATGTTCCGCGCCAAATCGACATTGGAATCCATAGGCCGTGATTCTGTGGAAGGTTATTTTCACAGCGTATCCTTTTTGTCCAATGAATTGCGCGGAAAATTGTTCAGTGCCCAGTTGAAAAGCGATTTGCAAGGCTATCAGGCCGTTGATGTGTTCAGGGAGCATTTGCGTAACGCCCCCACCGACCAGCCCTTGTCGCAAATCCAATACTTGGACCTTAAGACCTATTTGCCCGGCGATATATTGACTAAGGTGGATAGGGCCAGTATGGCCCACGCGTTGGAAGTACGCGTGCCCTTGCTTGACCATAAACTAGTGGAATGGCTGGCGGGCATCCAGCCGGAGCTGAAACTGAAAGGCCGCGAAGGCAAATATATTTTTAAGAAAGCCTTGGAAAACTATTTGCCGGACGATATTTTGTACCGCCCGAAAATGGGTTTTGCCGTACCGTTGAACACGTGGTTTAAAGGCCCGCTCAAACACAAGGTGAGTGAGGCTTTATTAGGCGAAACCATGGCTGAATGTGGCTTATTTAATCCGGCGGTATTGCAGGACATTGTCAACCAGCATCAAAACGGCTCCCGTGATTACAGCACGCCTATCTGGTCGCTATTGATGTTTGAAGCGTTTTTACGCGCCAATAATTAAAGGATCGCTGAATACTCACCGATTCCCAGTTTTTTAAAATCCACTGCTATTTAACGGGCCATTAAGCGGCTTCAGGGGAAGCCGCCCAAAGCGGGCGGATTCCGCCCTAGCGGCCATAAACGGTCTCCTGAGCAGGTTCAAGTTGGCGAGGCCGACCAAGCATGGCCTGCGAGGCGTTCTTTGCCAAGCCCCGGTAGCAGATCTTTTTTAGGTCAATTTATATGCGTTTGCCTTTGTTTATGCGTTATTTCTAATGCTTGTTAACTTAAATCATGACAGAATATGCGCCATTTTATCCCCCCACTTGAGAAGTTATGAAAATTGCCATTTTATCGCGTAACCCCAAACTGTATTCGACATCTCGACTGGTTGAAGCTGCTGAAGCCCGTGGGCATCAGGTTAGGGTTTTGGATGTTTTGCGTTGTTATATGAATATCACGTCGCACAATCCATCCATCCATTACCGTGGTGAAGACTTGATTGGTTTTGATGCGGTCATCCCACGCATTGGCGCCTCGGTGACATTTTACGGCACGGCGGTGCTGAGGCAATTTGAAATGATGAATGTCCTGCCACTTAACGAATCCGTCGCCATCTCCCGCTCCCGTGACAAATTGCGTTCCACACAATTGCTGGCCAGAAAAGGCATAGGCTTGCCCGTTACCGGATTCGCCAACAATCCCGATGATATTACCGATTTGATTGAACAAGTGGGCGGCGCGCCCTTGGTCATTAAATTGCTGGAAGGTACCCAAGGCATTGGTGTGGTATTGGCGGAAACCCATAACGCTGCCGAAAGCGTCATTCAGGCGTTTATGGGCTTGAAGGCCAATATCATGGTGCAAGAATTCATTAAGGAAGCCGGTGGCAGTGACCTGCGCTGCTTTGTGGTCGGCGATAAAGTGGTCGCCGCTATGAAACGGCAAGGCGCCGATGGCGAATTCCGCTCCAACCTGCACCGTGGCGGTTCCGCCACACTGGTGCGCCTGACCCCGGAAGAGCGTTCCACCGCCATCCGCGCCGCCAAAATCATGGGCTTGAATGTCTGTGGTGTGGACATGCTCCGCTCCAATCATGGCCCGGTCATCATGGAAGTCAATTCTTCACCCGGACTTAAAGGTATCGAAGCCGCCAGCGGCAAAGACATTGCCGATCTGATTATCCAATTTATCGAAAAACGGTTTGAATCATTGGAAATCTCCAAAGACAAATCCAACGCCACCAGAACACGCACACGCGGTAAAGGTTAAGAGGGTAAACTTATCGGACAGGATTCGCAGGTGGCAATCACTCCTAATGTTGTTAATAGACAATAGTTGAATTTTATTAATAGCTCCCCTATCATTGCCCATCGGGTTGATCAAGCCCGCATTTTCAAGGACAGGAGGCAATAATAATTATGAACATCATTGATTTAAGAAAAAATCTTAGGGAATCACCCAACAACCAACGGGTGAGTGACCGCCGGCAAAACCCCTATCCTTTTGGTTCGCCCGAATGGCTGGACTATATCCATCGCAATGGGCTTGAGCCGCCGCCCCATGACCGCCGGACAGGCCCAAGGCGTGCCAGCGACCGCCGCCGCCAGCAAATGC
>JACXTQ010000066.1 GCA_016919605.1 Methylovulum sp. | reverse complement strand
CCCGCCAAAATTATAAAGCAGATAACTTAAACTGATGATGGGCGTTAAGCGGTTGATAGGTTGTGCGGCGCCGCTTGAACTGCTGGTGCTAATCGTTGTTGTCTGCAAATTACTGTTGCTGGAGGAATTGATGCCGCGGGCAAGCGAAGTGGTCAAGGTGACTGTCGGCAAATACGCCGCTTTGGCAATGCCGACTTGCCCCGCCTGATACCGTGCATTCGCCCAAGCCTGGCGGGTTTGTGGGTTAAAGCAAAGGGCTTGGTTAATCACGTCCACCAGCGTCAATGCCTGATGGTCATCCGGGTTCAAACGGCAAGGGTCTTCGGTTGTGTGGTATTGTTGACCTGGGCTGTCGCTGACTTGAGTATGTGTGGCAAAGGGATCCGCCAGCCTTCCGTCTTGGTTGCCAATAGCGGTCAATGGGAAGCCTATTATCAGGCTAGTTAGAAGAATAGGCTTCATGGAAATGCTGCAACGGTACGGGATTTCAAATCCAGTACCTGGTGTTTTCAAATACTTATAATCACTAAAAATATTGCGAAGGGTACAACTCTGTCCGGGTTTTTTAGCCGGCATTATGCTTACGGGTAAAATACACTTCATGGAAACGTTTTTACCAAAACAGGAAACAATCCGCCCAATCCTTTGACGATAAATTCCGCTGCAATAAGCGTTAAAAGCAAGCCCATCGCCACTGAAAACGCGCAGACGATAGCCGTGTACAGCATTTCTTCTGGCAGACGGTTGGTGGTCAGGGAAATAAACGTGGGAATCGCACCAATAGGCTTAACAACGGCGACCAAGCCAAGCAAAAGCCGTAAACAGTTATTCCAATTCGGCATGTTATTTTCCTAAAAAACCAATCAATCTATCAAGTGCCAGAGCGGTTGCGTAACGATTCGGGCATATAATTACGGTCGCCTAAAATTCCCAACATCGGCCCATACATCCCGAACGTAACGGTGCTGACAGAAGCCGCCAGCGTGTTGATGCTATCGCGGTAACGGCCTACATCTATGCTTAGCAAGCTACAGAGGATAATGCGGATGGTGGCTTTATGAGACGCCACAAGCCCATTGTAGGAATCAAGAGCAAAACGCCCACACAACCCACATTGCCGAGGGCATAATTTCGGGTGGTGTCAATGTGCCAGGGAGTGGCGGTATCGTCATTAATCACAAAACTTCCGGCATGTTCCTATAAGGTATTCACATCGGTCATTTGGATTGAATTATGATGGGTTTTTCTTTGCTGATGAGTAAAGCTGATGAGCCAAAGCCAGATAATAACGGTATGAGCAGTGAGTGTCGGTGCGTTGTGACACATAAAGCCAATTATCGGAGTTGGCAAACTACCGGACAAGACACTAGCCTTAAACTAAGGGTTTGGTCAACAATAACTTTCCGAAATTTACTTGGCATACCGAAGCTTATTGCCTGATAAATGGCTGGAAAATTTCTCATTAAAAAATTATGGCTTAAGATTTTTGTTCAAAAACCATCAATTTATATTACTTAAGGTATATACCTAGGCCGCCACCAGCCTCTTTAATTTGAGGAGGTTGTTGGTACAAATTAAAAAGTCGGGCATCGCGTATAATTATTCCAATCTATTCCCCCTCCCTACATCAAATCACTCAGAAATTTGCCTGCACTAATACCATAACCAGCAACTATTGGCCATTGTCTGTTGATATAACAACACACCGATAAAAACATTATTTATTTAACAAAAAAATACAACCACTTATATTGTGGCATGTAATTTGACTGTTGAAAATTGCACAACGGCCTGCTGTTGTCTTTACCATCAGCACTGGTGTTGGCCTTATCGAGTATGCTCTGTTTTGATGAAGCCACCGACATCCCTTAGTTTTAGACCGGATAACTATTATTGCAGCAATTCAGATATCGCCGCTAATTTTACTTAAGCGGCGCAAGCAATCCGTAGTGCAAAAAGAATAAAAACCTCCCATTTGAAAGCTATAGATCCTGGCAAAACCGTTCACTACAAAGGATAGGCCGTTGTTGCCGATACCCTTCTCCGTAACAGATGGTTTTCAACTCTTGGATTTCTTTTAGACCAAACATCAGGAGGAGGTAGGCTTTGATATTTTCCTGACGATATGTAGGAAGTTTTTGGTGCAGAAAGCTTGTTACTTTACTGCATTTACCCATTGTAAATTAAGGCGATACTATGACTTCGATTAGACTTTTTTCATTTGTTTGCTGTACGTTTAATGACGGGCAACCCGCATTAAAGCAAAATTGAGAATTTTATATGAGCACTATTAATAGCATTGCTGTTATAGGGGCGGGTTTTAGCGGCACGATGGTTGCCGTACAATTATTAAGGCAAGCCAAGCATCCGCTTACGATTTATCTGATTGAACCCAACCAGCGGCAAGTCGGGCGTGGCGTTGCTTATTGTGCCGATCAAGATTGCCATCTGTTGAATGTGCCTGCCTTTAATATGAGCGCATTTCCCGATGACCTCGGACACTTTTTTAATTGGGCGAAAGCCAGGGAAAGCGAGTTGTTGAAAAACCCTTGGGTGAAGGAAGTGCTGCCGACTTCTTTTCTGCCTAGGCGTATTTATGGCGACTACTTAGTTACTCTGTTAGATGAAGCCGAACGCTCCGCCCCTACAACTATGCGTTTGGAAAGGAAGATTGACAAGGTTGTCGCGGTGCAGGTGGAATCCGGGGATGTCGCGCTTAATTTACTGGCGGGCGGGATATTGCGGGTTCAAAAAGTTGTTCTGGCTATCGGCAATTTTCCACCTGGAGACCCTTGGGTAAAAGATCCAAGTTTTTATCAACATGGGCATCGTTATTTCAGCAACCCTTGGAACTCTGGGCTTTTGCCCGCCCTGCTTAAAACCCAATCGTGTTTGCTGATAGGCAGTGGCCTTACAATGGTGGATTGGGCCATCTCCCTCAGAGAGGCTGGTTATCAAGGACAAATTTACAGCATTTCAAGGCACGGTTTGTCACCACAACCACATCGGAGCTACCAACAAGGCGCTTTGCCAATAGTTGTGCTTGAACCATTGTCAGCTAAGCGTGGTTTGCAGCAGCTTCGCCAGCATATTCGGGAGTCTGGTGATGATTGGCGGGCGGTGGTAGATGCTTTAAGGCCTACCAGCCAAACCTTGTGGACAAACTTGCCCTTACTGGAGCAACAACGTTTTTTACGGCATTTGCGCACTTATTGGGATTGCCATCGCCATCGCTTGGCACCTGAAATTGCCGGGCGGCTGGATGATATGCTCAATTCTGGCCAATTGCATCAATATGTTGGCCGTATTTTAAGCTATTACGAAACCGGGCAAGGCGTTGATGTTTTGTTTCGCCCACGCGGACAAGCCGATACGAAAGCTATCAGTGTTGATGCCGTGGTGAATTGTTCGGGTTCTGAGGGCAATTACCGGAAGTTAGAGTGTCCTTTAGTCAAAAGTTTGCTCATGCAACAGTTGGCCTGTCCTGACAGCCTTGCGCTGGGGCTTGGGGTTTCGCTGGACGGAGCTTTGATAGACGCGCAAGGGATTGCCTCCACTTGTTTGTTTACGTTAGGGCCACCGCAAAAAGGCCAATTTTGGGAAACCACCGCCGTACCAGAAATTCGCGGCCAAGCGGAAAAACTCGCCAGCACCTTGCTGTCTACGCGTTGACGCTGATTTGAATCCCCCACCCACCCATCTACGTTGACCGTAGCTATCAAGTACAAAACACGCGGCATCCATCTTTTAAAGAAAGTTGACTGATACCGCGTGGCTTATCGCCGCCCAGAAAAAGAGTGTGGCAAGTCGGTAAGCCTTCTGGTGCCCACTTTTATAACACTTTGTTTTTCATAAAATATAAAACCGATAGAGTGTTTCTGCTGAAACAGCCAACAATCAGCTTGTTGCTGAAAGTACAGGATAAGCGGTGGGCTCTATTTTTAGGGAACGTGTTCCGCCACTTCGTCCATGTGATAGCAAGTGTTTTTTATGGAAATAAGTGATTGTAATTGAACTATTAAATGTCCTAATTGTGATTTTGCCAAAAAAGCCCCCCTATTTTTTGTATATGGCCTGTCTTATGCATTAACCTTATTGAAGTCAAGGGAAACCCAGCTATAGGCCGTGTCGATAGGGGGG
>JACXTQ010000010.1 GCA_016919605.1 Methylovulum sp. | reverse complement strand
CCGTCATGCTCGCCACAAAAAGCCTTTAAATCAGCGGCGGAATTGATATAGGTGATCGGTGTGATTTGGCTATCCACATCCAGCACTTGCGCCAACTCTTGCCAGCATTTTTGCACTTTAATTAAATTCGCCATGTCCGCCATTGAACAACCTGCCGCCAAATCCGGCAAAATGGCGATTTGCTCAGGGCGCGACAAAATATCGGCGACTTCCGCCATAAAATGCACCCCGCAAAAGACAATATATTCCGCCTGTGAGTTGGCGGCATCGCGTGACAATTTTAAGGAATCACCGGAAAAATCGGCGTGTTTGAACACCTCATCCCGCTGATAATGATGGCCGAGTATCACACAGCGCGAACCTAGCTTGGCTTTGGCGGCGACAATACGCGCATCGCATTCGTCATCATCGAGTAAGGCATAATCTTGAATGGGTAAAGGCATGTAAATAGTTCTCAAAAATAATTCTATGTACCGCCATTTTAAAAGTTTCTGGCGGATATGACTAATACTGATTAAATTGGCATCCTAACTACGGCCTCAATCCGCCGTTTTATTCCAAATTTGCAACAGGCTTAAGCTGGCCAGCAGCAAAAAGGCCAGCAAAGTCCACGCAGGCATACTAAAACCCAAAAACTGCCAATTGACTTCCGCACAATCTCCCGTGCCGTTGAGCATCAGCTTGATCGTGGCCGATAGCGGAAAATTTTGGAACACATACTCCAAGCCCGGCCCACATTCGGGCACTTTATCGGGTGGTAAGTGCTGTATCCAGACATGGCGGGTGGACACGGCACCGCCACACAGGGCGATGACCGCACCTGTAATGGCGTAAATCTTGATGCCTGGCCGCTGGGGGTTATGGATGGCCGCCACCAGAAAGCATAGGCCTGTCAAGGCAATGGCGATACGCTGGGAAATGCACAAAGGGCAAGGCTCCAGCCCATCGACCAATTGAAAATAAGCCCCCATGCCCAGCAAAAACACACAGCCTAAAAACCCCAAAAGAAACCAGATCCTGGGATTAAACTTTAATAACTCCAACATACCACATCACCTTACGATTTTAGGATTAAACCTACGTTAAAATACAATTAGTGTAACATCGGCAACCGCCAAGCACGAAACGCCGCTAAGGCGGCTGGGACATTGCTTTTTTCACCGTTGCCGTTTTGCCATTAGAATAGGCACTTTTTCCGATTAGCCCGACTTTCGAACATTTTTCATGAAACAAATTCCCGACCTTGCCCCTTTATTAGCCGATTTTGACACGCAAGGGCTGTTGGCCTCCCTACTGGCATTACTGGATGATAGCTTGGTGTATTGTGTCGATAAGGGGCAGAACGTCCGCTATTGGAGCGCGGCGATGGAGCGGTTGACAGGCTTGTCCGCCGCACAAATGGCCGCCAAGCCGTGCGGGGCGGATTATGCCCTCACCAGCGAAGAAGACGGGCAAATGCTGACAGTAGCCAATCAGGACGGGCAAATCGTCTGCCTGAAAAAATCCGTGCAAATGGTGCGTGATACCCACGGCGCGGTCATGGGCGGTATCGGCTTGTTAAGCGGGTGTGGGCAAGAGGGCAAGGACAGTTTGCCGACCATCCAAAAACCGTCCAAACAGAATTTTTACGGCATCATCAGCCGTTCCCCAGCCATGCAGGCAGTATTTCAGATTATCCAAAACGCCGCCGAAACCACCGCCACCGTATTGGTCAGGGGCGAAAGCGGTTCGGGCAAAGAGTTAGTGGCGCGGGCAATCCATCAGTTAAGCGTGCGGCGGAACGCGCCGTTTTTGGCGATCAATTGCGCGGCCTTATCCAGCAGTTTGCTAGAAAGCGAATTGTTCGGCCATGTCCGTGGGGCGTTTACCGGGGCTATTAAGGATCATCATGGCATGTTCCAACGGGCGCATGGCGGCACGCTGTTTCTGGATGAAGTCGCCGAATTGCCGTTAGACTTACAGGCCAAACTACTACGGGTAATTCAGGAGCGCAATTTTATCCCTGTGGGCGGCGACCGTTCGGTGAGCGTGGATGTGCGGCTGGTCGCCGCCTCGCACCGCTCGTTACGCGAACAGGTCAAAAAAGGCGAGTTCCGCGAGGATTTGATGTACCGCTTGCGCGTCGTGCCGATTTTCCTACCGGCCTTGCGTGAGCGCCGCGAGGATATTAGCCTATTGCTGTGGCATTTTATCCAATTGCATAACGCCGAAAATTTCCGCCGGATTGATAAGATAGACCCCTTGGCTATGCGCCTGTTGCTGGATTACTCATGGCCCGGCAACGTCCGCGAACTGCATAACGTCATTGAATATGCGTTTGCGGTCGGGCGCGGCACTACATTGAAACTATCAGAATTGCCGCCAGAATTTCGTGAACCCGCCAGCCTGGAAGCCCCTGCCGTCACTACCAAATTGCGCTTATCCGGCGAAGACGAGGCCACCGCCATCCGCCAAGCCTTGCAGCAAAGCAACGGCTCGGTAGGCCATGCGGGGGAGTTATTAGGCATGAGCCGGGCGACCTTATGGCGCAAACGTAAGCGTTATGGCTTGTAAGAGCCTTAGCCAACTCGTTCTTGCCCCCAAGATGTTTTGCCCGTGCAAGGTCTCTACATAAAAGCCCAACAGCCTTACTCACTGTTAACCAACCCCACGCATTTTTTACACAACCCATGCACTTCAATCGCCTTACTGTGAGCGGCAAAACCCGCTTGCCTGAACTCCTCGGCCAACACCTGCATAACCTCAGCCGCCATACGCTCTTCAACCTCTTCACACTGCTTGCAAATCAACAGCAACTGCTCATGCTGATGCCCCGAACAACTGCAACCGACAAACGCATTCAAGCTCTCGACCCGATGCACCAACCCTTGAGCCAATAAAAAATCCAAAGCGCGGTAAATGGTCGCGGGTTTGGCGGCGGCTTGTAAGGGCCTGATCCGATCCAACAGCTCATAAGCCTTCACCGCCTTATGGCTTTCCCAAATCAGCTCCAGCACTTGATGGCGGCTAGCGGTCAACTGTACCCCGCGCTCGACACATAACAGCTCCGCCATTTTCAGGGCATCATGGACACATTGCTTATGGTTATGTGGGGTTTCCGGTACGGGCAACGTCGGGTCGGCGGGGGTATTCATCAGGGCGGCGGCGGGTTAAAAGGGCGAATGTTATAATATATCTTATAACAGGGCTGGGTAAGGTGCTAACTAGAAAAAATCCGGCGATTGCCCTACGGGATGCGCTTAAGCCAATACCCGTTCAGCCACGCATAAGGGCCTTCGGCGATGGCGAGGCAGGTGTTCGGCGATTTCTTTCCAGATACCGTACGCCCCCTATATTGATGATTTGCGCATCAACATAGAAACTAGACGCTATCTCGACCTTAGTCATAATAGGCGACCGGAGACAGAGCAAATGCCACAGGGTCAACCTTGCAAACAGCGCGGTAAGGTGGCATTAGCGATAGAGACTGTGAAAGCATTCGGTTTTTGAAATTTTAAACACAATATAATGTTTCTAAAATAGAAATTCACACAATATATTGACATCACGCCCGTTAATAAACAGATATTTGAGGGGTAAGCGGCGGCGGTTCTGGGGTTAATAAAGCCAAGGGAGCCATTTTTTCGTCCGTTGGCGGTACGCGCTATAAGCGGGGCCAAAATGGCCGCTTAACAGATTTTCTTCATAAGCCATGCGCTGCTCTAGCACCCACGCCAACGGACAAGCGAGGGCGAGTAGCGCCAAACCGTCACCCATTGCTATGCCAGCGGCGATAAACGCGCCCAATAGGCCGGTATACGCCGGATGGCGGATGTAGCGGTAAGGGCCTTGCTCAATCAAACGGTGTTGGGGTTGGATGACGGCTTGGGTACTGAACCATTGCCCCAAACGGATGATGGCATAAAACCGTAAGCCCAGCGCCATGAGCATTAGCCCTAAGGCCAAAGCTTGGCGCGGCAGATAAGCTAACGGCAAAGGTAGCCAGTGCAGGTGCTTAAAGGCCAAGGCTAGCGCTAATGCACCTAATATAACCCACCATATCCCTCTAGCGGAACGAAAACGGGCGGGGCTGGCCGACAAATCGGGAACACGGGTTTTTAGGGCCATAACGGTTTCCGCCGCCGCCCAAACGCTGCCTAGCAGCAGCCAAAAAGTTTGTATTAAGGTCATTCGGGTAGGCTATGTTACCGTTAATTATGGAACCATACCGCTAAAATCCTGTCTAATTAGCAAATTACTATCCGACCGGGATCAGCCCATGATTGCCGAAGAGTGTAAGGAATTGCTGTCAAGCCTCCGGGGGCTTGGCCATCATCAGCCTTGACCGTCCCGCCACACTCGAAGGTATCACCGAGGCCGATGGGACCTATCTCTTGGAAGCGGCGCTTCTTTGAACAGCACCCTCGTCCATCGCCCCAATGTGCCCAATGCCGCCTTGGGGAATTTTCAACAATCACAACAATCGGGTAAGAGTCAGCATCATAGTCAAGGCATGTTAGAATGTACCTGTTTTTTTTGAGAACACCAGTTTAATTTATGTCCGACCTTATCCAGCTTAGCCATGTCCATAAAGCTTACGCGCTTGGGCAGTTCAAACAGCCTGTGTTAAATGACATTTCCTTAACGGTTGCGGCGGGGGAGTTTGTCGCGATAGTCGGCCCTTCGGGTAACGGCAAATCGACGTTACTGAATATCCTAACGGGCATAGACCGCCCCTGCTCAGGCCAAGTCACCGTTAACGGCAGTGCCTTGGAAGGCTTGAGCGAAGAACGCTTGTCGGTATGGCGCGGCCTGAATGTCGGCATTGTCTTCCAGTTTTTCCAATTATTGCCGTCCTTGACCTTATTGCAAAACATTTTATTGCCGATGGATTTTGTCGGCTTGTTACCCAAGCGTGAGCGGTTGGCACGGGCGCGGCATTTATTGGCGTTAGTCGGCTTAGATGCCCATGCCAAGCATTTGCCGGGGCAAGTGTCTGGCGGGCAACAGCAACGGGCGGCGTTAGCCCGCGCTTTGGCGAATGATCCGGCGTTGATTATTGCCGACGAGCCGACCGGCAATCTTGACAGCCACACCGCCGAAGCGGTGTTCCGTTTATTTGCCGATTTGCGCCATGAGGGCAAAACCTTGGTGATGGTGACGCATAATGATGAACTGGCGCAGGCGGCAACGCGGCGTATCTGCTTACAGGACGGGCGTATCCAAACCGACTGCCAGCAAACCCCGGCGATGGGGCCGCCATGTTCTTAAGCACCTATCTTTGGCAAAAAGTCGCCGCCGATTTATTAATCCATAAATCCCGCACCGCCTTGGCAATCACCAGCATTGCCATTGGCGCATTTATTATCGGCACCTTGCTGGGTATGATGGATTTGCAGCTTAGCCAAAT
>JACXTQ010000065.1 GCA_016919605.1 Methylovulum sp. | reverse complement strand
GGCGAAGCCACCAGCAACTTTGGCAAAGGTAAACCTTGGGTCATGGGCGTATCGACAAATCCCGGCTTGATGGTGATGACATGTACGCCCGCCTTGTACAATCTGCCGCGTAGGCCTTCGCAAAAGGTGGTGACGGCGGCTTTAGCAGTCCCGTAAAGGTAATTCGATGGCCGCCCCCGATCACCCGCCACCGAAGAAATAACCGCCAATGCCCCAGAACCTTGGGCTTCCATGCGGTTAGCCAATAATGTCAATAAGGCAATGATACTTAAGCCATTGCTGGAAAATTCTTGCAAAGCCAGATTGACATCCTGCTCGCAGGCGGTTTGGTCAGGTAGCGTTCCGTGAGCTATCAAGGCAATATCAATACACCCCAACGCCTCAAAACAACTGGCCAACATTGCCGGATGCTTTGCCAATTCATTGGCATCTAGCGCATAGGTTGCCACCTGTCCGGCACCACGGACGGTCAAATCTTCAGCGGCTTGCCGCAGTTTTTCTGGATCACGCCCAACCAAAAAAAACTCGGCAGCACCGACGGCCCATAACCGTGCACAGGCATGGGCAATGGCCGAGGTGGCCCCTATAATAACGATTTTTTTCGTGTTGTCTGGCACTGTTAGTCCCCTATTAGCCGTCGTGATAAGGCCGAACTGATGCCCGGATCCCGGTAGTGTATAAATTCATTAAGGCGAGGATAGCCGGCCACGAATAAATCGCGGGGCATCCTAGCATCTTTGGCGAGATATAGCCGCCCCCCGGCTTCCCGGACAATCGCATTCAATCGTGCAAACAACCGTAACGTCCGCTCGCCTTTATTGGGAAAGTCCAAGGCTAAAGTGACACCCGGCTGCGGGAAACTTAGCATACCTAAGGCCTCCCGTTCCCCGAAGGTTTTCAGCACCGCCAAAAACGAGCCTTCCCCGCAACGGGCAATTTCCGCCAGCATCGCTTGGGTCGCCTCCAATCCCACCGAACGTGGCAACACGCTTTGGTACTGGAAAAATCCTGTCGGGCCATACATCCGGTTCCAGTCCAGCAGATTGTCCAGCGGGTAAAAAAAGTTTTCGTAATGGACAATTTGTGGTTCTGGCTGGCGTTTTTTCAGATAAAAATACGCGTTGTTAAACAGCGGCAGAGAGATTTTATTGACTAATGAAATCGGCGGCACAAACGGCATCGCCAACTTGCGGCGGGCAGGCCTGATCTTTGAGGCGGATGGAATGGGATTGGCTCGCATAAACAACCCACGCCCCGTGCCACCGTGCAAGCAATCTATCCAGGAAACCGTATGCTCCCACTCGGCTTCTGAGCTATCTGCCCAATGAAAAAAGTCAGTTAAAGAATGGTAAGGAAAAGTTTCGGCAACTAGCCAAGGCCCTGGAATCCGGCGCAACTGTATTTGTGCCTCGGTAATGACACCGGTCAAACCCAGACCACCGACGGTGGCGGCAAACCAGTCCGGCTGGACATCAGGTGAACAGTCTATCATCGTACCATCGGTACGGATAAGCTTAAGCCATTGGATGTGGTCACCAAAAGAGCCTACTTGGTGATGGTTCTTGCCATGCACATCGTTGGCAATCGCCCCGCCTACGGTAATCAATTGGGTTCCTGGGGTCACAGGCAGAATCCAGCCCCTAGGCACAAACAGTTGCTGAATGTCACGCAACAACACCCCCGCTTCACAGACTAACCGCCCGGTGTCTTCATCAAAACGGATGAAGCGGTTTAACCCTTGGGTATTCCATAACACACCGCCCGGATTTAAACAGGCATCGCCGTAACTGCGCCCCATACCGTATGCAAGGCCTAGTTGGTCACTTTGTAGTTGCGCCGCCACCTGATGGCGTGCCGACAACACCTTAACCTGATGTTCAAAGCGGCTTAACCTCCCCCATGACGATACCGTTACCATGACCAACTCCGCGTACCCGCCAGTAAAATCAGGGCGAAAGACAAGCCCGCCAATAAGCTAGCCTTGTCTTTAATAGCAAAAATAACAGGATCATCGTGCATATTGCCACGATGTGCTTGCATCCACATCCAACTTATCCAAAACACCACCACCGGCACGGCTCCCCAGACAATTTCCGGTGTATGGTAAAGTAACACGACCTCCTTGCTATTAAGATACAGTGCCAAAACGAGTGTGGAGGCGTAACCGGATGCAATACCCATCATTTGTACGATAGGCGCATCTGAACTGTAATAACCGCGTCCATGCAATTTTTTTTTAATGCCCGTATGTATCTGTAACTCAGCATAACGCTTGACAAAGGCCAAGGACAGGAACAAAAACACGGAAAAAGCCAAGAGCCAGAACGACAATGGCATATCTGCCGCCGCCGCCCCAGCGATGACCCGCAAGGTATACAGCATCGCCAACGTCAGGCAATCCAATAGCATCAAGCGCTTGAGTAACCAAGAATAAGCGCAGGTCAAAACAAAATAAAACCCCAACCAAAATAAAAATAACTTACCGACATAGGCCGCCAGGCAAATACTCAGTGCCAGCAACAAAGGAGCCAGCAACACTCCTAGCCAAATCGGCAGCAGACCTGAAGCAAACGGTCTCTTACATTTGCGCGGGTGCTGGCGGTCACTCTCCAAGTCAAATAAATCGTTGGCAATATAAACTGATGATGCACAAATGCTAAAAGCTAAAAAAGCCAGTGCGAAGGTTAGCCAATGTTGTGGTTGGGTAATTTGGTGGGCGGCGACTAAAGGTACAAACAATAATAAGTTTTTCAGCCATTGATGGACACGCAACATACGTGACCATAAAGCTAAATTTATTGTAGGGGGGGCAAAAACCTGTTCGACATGGCAACACACCGTCGCTTGTCGAGTGAGTTTATCGCTGGCATTGACCACAATGGCATGACGGGCGCATTGCCATACTGCCAAATCCGCTTGGGAATTGCCCGCATAATCAAAACCGCCATGACCAAAACGCTGCACCAACGCCTGCGCTTTATGGACACCAGCCAGATTCAACATCCCGTCACTGGCCATCACCTCGTCAAAAAAGCCCAAATGTTCGGCTATTTTTGTGGCAATGACCGCATCAGATGCTGTACATAACACTAACTGGCGACCTTGAGCGCGTTGTGTTGTTAGCCAGTCCAAAAACTGGCGGTCATAAGGCAG
>JACXTQ010000064.1 GCA_016919605.1 Methylovulum sp. | reverse complement strand
CAGCAGCTACAAAGTGCATGTGTTCACGCCCAAAACCGGCACCGCGACCAACGCCCTGTACCGCGTCTACCCCAGCGGCAAACGCGCTGGCAGCAGCGGATGCTTAAGCACCGACACCACATATCCTTGCTATGAAGTGACTGTAGACCAAACCCAGCACCAAAATGCTTGGACGCAACTGATGTTGAACAATGATCCGGCCACCCAATGGGATTTTGTCAAAGGCAAAGGCTACGTCACACTGGTTGCCAGCAACCTCAGCGCGGTGGAACTGTTAAACGCATCCGCCTTGGTGCGGTTTGAAAACCAAACCATCGTCATTGGCAAAACCTACCAAGGCGGCATCATTTTTTATATTGACAACAGCTACGGACACGGCTTGGTGGCAGCTCCGACCGATCAAAGCACTGGCATCCTATGGCATAACGGCTCTCTCATTACCACAGGCGCGACCGCCACCGCCGTGGGCACCGGTGCCGCCAACACCACCAAAATCGTCAAGACCCAAGGTGTGGGGGCTTATGCCGCCAAGCTTACCGCCGACTTGGTGCTGGGCGGCTATAGCGATTGGTTCTTGCCGTCCAAAGACGAACTGAACCTGATGTACAAAAACATTGGGCAAGGTGCCGCAGCGCCGCTGACCAATGTCGGTGGTTTTGCCAGCTACGACTACTGGAGTTCATCCGAGGTCAACTACGGCGACGCTTGGGGCTATCGCTTCGGGGGTGGCTTCCAGGACGACAGCTGTAAGTGCGACACTCGTTACGTTCGTGCTGTGAGGGCTTTTTAACCCTTTAGCCCTTTAACTATTTTTCCTCGAAGCGGCGATTTTTTTCGCCCCTTTGCGTCAATACTTAGGCTTACGCCTGTTCCGTTCACCTGTTTCCAGACCATCCTTGTGGTGGAGTGGATGGAACGGACATAAGCCTTAAGGCTCTATATGAGTTTTAAGGTCTTTTTGGCATTGACAAATATAGCAGCCATAAATCTACCCGTCATTCCGGCATGGATTGCCGGAATCCAGATTACAGGGATGTACACCCGTACAGATTGCCCTCCATGGCCTCTGGATTCGCTAACGCGGTCTACGGCTCCGGCAATCCATGCCGGAATGACGATGCTTCTTTAATTTTGCAGTAAAAATATAGGGCGTTAGTCCTGCAAAAAATTTTGTTAAAAAACCTTTGCACAGCTACTTAGCTTCCATATAGCCTCCCCTACCGATACCTAACCTCAACCCCATCCTTCCCAAACACGGCGCGTAATTTAACCAACAATTCATCAGCGGCATTGACCCGCCACGCATCGCCCAACCGTAAGCCCGCTTTGGCGACAGGCGATTGGTAATTGATCTCCACCGGACATAGTCCGCCTTTAAATGCCTGCAAAACCCCTGTCAACTTATCAATAACCGCTGGCTCGGGGCCGGTGGCCGTCCATTGGATTTGCAATGACCTGGCAAATGCCGACCGCGCCTGACCGATGTTAAAAGCTTTTTCGACATTCATCCGTAAGGCGTTGGCGTAGCTGTCTATGGACAAGGCCCCTTCGACCACCAACAAGCTATCGCGGACAAACACCTCACGGTAACGCTCGTAAACTTCATTAAATACCGTGCACTCCAGACGTGCGGTGCGATCATCCAGCATCACCGAAACGATGGTCTTGCCGCTTTTGGTTTGGCGCACCCGCAAATCAATCACCAAACCGGCAATCCGTGCCGTAACTTGCCCACGGGTGCGCTCCGCCGTTCCCTGCATACTGGCCAGCGTGCCATTGATGAACTGGCGCAATTCGCTGGCATACTGGTCTATCGGGTGTCCGCTCAAATAGAGGCCCAAAATGGCTTTTTCGGCATTGAGCTTTTCCTTCTCCGTCCACGGTTCCACGGGGGTGCTGTAGGTTTCCGCATCATCGGTGGCTGTCGCATCCACCGCCAAGCCAAACAAATCATTCTGCCCTGTCAAGGCCATCTTGCCATGCTGTTCGGCGACGCGTAAGGCGGTCGGCAATTCGGCAAAATGGCTGGCGCGGCAAGGATTAAACTCATCAAACGCCCCCGCCTTCACCAAAGCCTCCAACACCCGTTTGTTGACTTTGCGCAAATCCACCCGCTTGCACAAATCATATAGGCCGGTAAACGGCCCGTTAGCGTTGCGCTCGTTGATGATTACATCCTCAACCGCCGCTTCGCCCACACCTTTAATCGCCCCCAAACCGTAGACAATCTGCCCTTTGTCGTTGACCGTAAACTTATGCTCGGACAGGTTAATGCTGGGTGGGGAAATTTCCAGCTTCATTTGCTGACATTCTTCAATCAGCACCACCACCTTATCGGTGTTGTCCATATCCGATGACAACACCGCCGCCATAAACGCCGCCGGATAATGGGCCTTCAGCCACGCGGTCTGGTAAGCCACCAGCGCATAAGCGGCGGAGTGGGATTTGTTAAAGCCGTACCCTGCAAACTTTTCCATCAAGTCGAAGATATAAGTGGCGGTGCTTTCCTCGACTTGATTGGCCACCGCCCCTACGGTAAACTTCTCGCGCTCCTTCGCCATTTCTTCGATCTTCTTTTTTCCCATGGCCCTCCGAAGCATATCCGCCCCGCCCAGCGTATACCCCGCCATTTCGCGGGCAATCTGCATCACCTGCTCCTGATACAAGATAACGCCGTTGGTGGGCTTTAAAATCGGCTCCAAGATCGGGTGGGCGTATTCGGCTTTGGCCCCGTGTTTGACGTTGATGTAATCATCGACCAT
>JACXTQ010000063.1 GCA_016919605.1 Methylovulum sp. | reverse complement strand
GTATGGCTGAGTTTGGGCTAAAGGCTTAGGTTGTGAGCTTTAAGTAAAAATGCCCCCAGTGCGTTTAAAAATACCGAGGCTTGTCGTTTAATGATTGAGAAAAGATGATGGGGTGACGACACCTTGCCCCGCCATGGCTGCGTAGTTAAACAAGCCATTAGCTTACGGTTTGCCCAGAAAATTCCAAAAGTGCCTAAAAATATGAAACACGCCATTTCCGTTGCTATCCCCACTTACAATCGTGCCGATTATCTGCAAGAAACCCTTGAGGCTATCTTGGCCCAAACCTATCCGGCCACTGAAATTGTTGTGGTCGATGACGGCTCGACCGATAACACCCCGGAGGTGCTGGCACGCTTTGGGCAACGCATCAAATCGCTGCGCATTAGTAATTCTGGCTGCACGGTAGCACGCAAAACCGCCGTCGAGGCCTCGACCTGCCCTTGGCTGGCTTTTTGCGACAGTGACGATGTGTGGTTGCCACATCATCTTCAGCGGCGGATGGCGTTGTTGGCCAAGTACCCGGAAGCCAATTTCAGTTTTTGCAACGCCGAATTTTTTGGCCCTACGGCCATTGGCGGTGGCTGCATCTACGATTACGCACCAGCCGGATGGTGGGCGGGGCTAGGGGCTGCCAATACCGACAATTGCTTGCTGTTGGGGGAGGCGTTGTACCTGCACATGTTGCGTTTTAATCCGGCGTGGCCTAGCACGGTGGTGTTGAGCCGAGATTTGTATCAGAAGATAGGCGGCATTGATCCCCGTTACGCGTTTATGGTCGCCGAAGACGGGGATATGGCCCGCAAGGCGGTTTTGCAGGGCTGTTCTTTGGCTGATTTTTCGGTCACGGTAAGGCAGCGCCGACATGAAAGCAACACGTCGGGTTCGGAGTTAAAATCACGTCTGGGCAGACACCGGATTTTACAGGATCATATCGATTTGGGCGTTGCCCCCAGCCATTGGCACGATGATGTTAGGCAAGCGCTTGAAACGACATTGCAAGATGCGTTTTTGCTGGCTTATTACGCCCAAGACCAACAGGTCATGCGGGATATTGTCGGCAAATTGCGCTTCACACGTTTGTCATATAAAAATCAATTACGTTTTTTTGTCGGCATGATACCCTTGTCGGTTAGCGGCCTTTACCATAAACTTGCCTTATGAAAACGGCTATGGCCGCATCCGTTGGCAATCAGGCCAGCTTTCTAAAAAAGCTGGATTCTATCAGCCTATCCGGTAAACGGCACTTACCACTAACCCCGGCTGTCTTTGTCCACCCTTTGTTTTATGGCCTTCCTTCTGCCCACCTTGTTTTGAGCTTGCCATGAATCCCCTGATAAAAAACATCAAATACCATCCGCTTACGGTCGCCCTATTTAAAGCCTATTACCAATTCCGTTGCCGTAAGCTAAAAAAGATTATTTTTGTCGCCACCACAGGCCGTAGCGGCACAATGACCTTGACGAATATTTTTAACGCCATCCCAGGTGGTTGCCACGCCGAGCATGAGCCATACCCCATCATGTTTGATGATGTCCTTAAAGCTAAGGCCACAGGTAACGAGGCTTATGTCCGTAACGAATATTGGCGGAAAAAAGCCATCAACCTAAGACGCGCCGCCGCAGGTTATGACTTTTACTGCGAAGCCAACCACTTGTTCATTAAAACCTATATCGAATATGCCGTGGAAGATTTTGGCGATAAAGTCGCGGTCATCCACTTGGTGCGTGATCCGGTGAAAGTCGCCAATTCGATTTATGCCCTACAGGATTATCCGGGTACCGAAGTCGGCAACCAATGGTGGTTGGACTATACCGCAGGTAGCAACCATATCCGTATCGCCGATTGGCTCGATAACGATCCCGAATTTAAGCATCCTTTTTACAAAGCCCTCTGGTATTGGTATGAGGTCGAGGCGCGTATCGCCTGTTGGCGACAGGCATTGCCACACATCCTATTTGTGGATTTTTATACCGAAGATTTTAATGATCCGCAAAAAACCTTTGCTTTGCTAAAGGACTTAGGTATCGCTTTTGATGAGGCGGCCTTAACTACTGAAATCAACACCCAAGCCAATACTCGTGAACACCAAAAAACCTTCAATCCTTTGCCTATTGACCAAGCCATTGCTATGAACGGACAATTTAAACAATTATTAACGGGTCTGGGGTACTGATGGCCGCGCAAATCCACCGCGTGTTGGTGCTGGATGCCGACATGGTTTCATGCCTAAGCATTGTCCGCTCATTGGCCAGACAGGGTATTGTTTGTGACATTGCCGCCAGTGACGGTTTGCCGGTGCTGGCCGGCTATTCGCGCTATGCTGGGCGGCTTTTCCGGCATCCCAATCCCCTGACCGATGCTGAGGCTTTTATTGGTTTTATCAGCGGGCATTTGCAACAACACGCTTATGATTTGGTTATCCCCGTTACCGAACGCAGCCTAATACCCTTAGCCAATACCGACCAGTTAGGGCAATGGGTGGATATTTTGGCGATAGCGCCCCGCGCTAGCTTAAGCAAGGTCTTGGACAAACGGCAAACTATGGCTTTGGCGCAACAATGCGCCGTGAAAGTGCCGATCAGCTATACCGTTGACAGTGTTGATGGTGTCCGTCAGCTGTTGCCGGCACTGCGCTTTCCGGTGGTGTTAAAGCCGGAAAGCTCCATTCCTAATGCCGATATCCGCCAACAATTGAGCGTCGCTTATGCGTTTAATGAAAGGGAGATACTCAATTTGGCGGCTGGTTTGCTGAAACATTGCCCGTTATTGTTGCAAGAATATAGCCAAGGCGTGGGTACGGGCATCGAATTGCTTGCTGACCACGGCGAGATTGTCTACGCCTTCCAACATCAGCGCCTGCATGAAGTGCCGCTGACCGGGGGTGGCAGCAGTTTTCGCAAAAGCATTGCCTTAGACCCTATCTTGTTAGCGGCGGCCGCAAGGCTGATAGCGGCCTTGCACTGGCATGGCGTGGCGATGGTCGAGTTTAAATGGCAACCGGACACCCAAGATTACGCGCTGATGGAGATTAACGGGCGGTTTTGGGGGTCGTTGCCTTTGGCTTGTGCGGCGGGGGCGGATTTTCCCTGGTTGTTGTACCAGCTATGGGTCAATAAGTGCCGTCCGGCTTCGCAGCATTATCAACAGGCTGTCTATTGCCGCAAATTGGCAACTGACATTTATTGGTATGAGCAAGTGTTCAGGCAATCGGAAGAGCCACGTTTGTTTGCCTACCCCAGCAAAGCGCAACTGCTTAAGGATGCTTTATGGGCGTTGCATCCCTCCCGTCATGCCTTTGACGTGCAGCAATGGCGTGACCCGTTGCCTGGGTTGGTAGATATTGGGGGTATTGTTAAGGATTATTATCAGCGTGTTGCAGGGTTGCTGGCACTAAAGTGGCAAGCCAAACGCCATCGCTCGGTGGCGATGCAAAACCGTTTGGCAGCACAGCTTAAACAGGCCCACCGTGTGCTGTTTGTCTGTTACGGCAACATCAACCGCAGCGCCGTGGCGCAGGTGTTGGCCGAACAGCGCGTGGCCGATAGCCAATTAAGCTTCGGTTCGGCGGGTTTTCATCCTGTGGCAGGCCGCCCTGCGGATGCCACTATGGTCACTATTGCCGCCGGATACGGCGTGGACCTGTCCGCTTGCCGTTCGCAAACTCTCAATAAGGGTCTGCTGGCGCAAGCGGATGTGGTGTTAGTCATGGAGTTGGCTCAGCTTGCCCGTCTTAAGGCCGAATACCCTGACGTTGGCAAAAAAGCCTTTTTATTGGGGACGTTAACGGCAACAGGGCCATCAAGCGAGTTGGAGATTGCCGATCCTTATAACCAAGAAGACGTAGCATATAGCCATTGTTTTAAGGTGTTGGGGCTGGCGATTGACCGCTTGGCACAGCTTAGGCCTGGTTGAGTTTTTATCTGTCCAAAATGGCTTGGATTTGCCGCCCGCTATAGTTTTAAAAAAAACGTCAAATGCCGCCAGGCAAGATAAGCCGCCCATTTTAAAGTGGGGTATACGGCCAAGCCACACTGGGCGTATTGCAGGGAGGCTAATTTTTTGCCATCAGCCGCCAATTCTTCGCTAATGACCTTGTACAGGTAGGATAGGCTGATGCGCGTGTAATACAAAGCGCATGGGCTGCTACAGGCCATCAGCAAATGTTGGTAGGCACTGACTTCCAGCAGGCGTTTGTTTTGCAGGCTCAAACTGTTGGAAACCGAAACGTCCCGCCGCTTGGCAGGGGCGTTATGCACGGCGCAAATGCTGGGCCTGAACAAAATGGTGTCGGCGGCATCACATATCCGTATGAACATGTCCATGTCCTCGCAATAACGGATGTGTTCCCAAAACCCGCCTATTTTCTCCAATAACGCTTTGCTGACAACGGTGATGTTCATGTGCGCATAATCGGGATACGATAAAATTTGTTGGCGCGATATTTGATAAACATCATCATCCGCCAATTTTTGCCCGGTTTTTACAGACCGTTCAACGTTAGGCATCATTTTTTCGATAATGACATTGCCATCG
>JACXTQ010000062.1 GCA_016919605.1 Methylovulum sp. | reverse complement strand
AGTTTTGCCAGCCAATACGATGTGGAAAGCTTTTTTAAGATCCAAAACCAACAACGTGATGTCGATTATGTCACCGTGCCTTTGCAGCCCGTGGCGCAACCGCCTAAAGATGAAGACATATCCGCTTATTTCCAGCAACATCAGGACGCTTACCAAACGCCTGAACAGATGTCTATTGACTATGTCGAATTGTCGCTGGCCGATTGGGCGAAAAAGGTTGAGGTTAGCGAGGACAAGCTTAAGGCGTTTTACAACGACCAAAAAGATCAGTACAGCACTCCGGAGCGCCGGAAAATCAGCCATATTTTATTTGCGGTCGATGCCAAGACCAGCGATAAGGCCGCTTTGGAAAAGGCGCAACAAGCCAAGCAGGCCCTGGCCAGCAAAGATTTTGCCGCCTTGGCCGCCGAACTTTCTGACGATAAGGCTTCTGCCAAAAACGGTGGCGATTTAGGGCTGTTTAGTGCTGGGGTGATGGAAAAAGACTTTGAGGCTGCCGCTACGGCTTTAAAGTTGGGTGAGATGTCAGCACCGGTAAAATCGGCGTTTGGCTATCATCTGATTAAAGTGACCGAATTAGTGCCCGCACAAACCAAGCCTTACGAAAGCGTTAAGGACGAAGTGACTAAAGCGTACCAAAAAGCCCAGGCGGAAACCGGCTTTTATGAGGCGGGGGAAAAGCTGGCTGAAGTCAGCTATCAAAATCCCGATAACCTACAGGCCGCCGCCGATGCTTTGGGTTTGACCATCAAAAAATCGGCCTTGTTCACTAAAGAGCACGGTGAAGGCGTTGCGGCGGACGACAAGATCCGTAGTGCGGCCTTTACCGATGAGGTGTTGCAAGGCAATAACAGTACACCGATAGAGTTGGGTAGCGATGTTTTGGTGGTGTTGCGTATGCAGGAACATAAGCCGGCGGCCACCCGCGAGTTGGCGGCGGTGAAGCCTGATATAGCGGCGATTTTGGCTAATGACCAAGCCAAGCAATTGGCGGCTGATAAGGCCAAACAAATCAAAAGCCGCTTGCAGGCGGGTGAATCTTTACAAGCGGTGGCGAGCGAAAATAAGCTGGAAGTCAAAAGCCTTAAGGCGTTGACACGCCGGAAAGCCGAGGTGCCAGTACCTTTGTTGCAAGCCATTTTTAAGGCCGCCAAACCGGTCGGTGACAAGCCCAGCATTTTTGTTGCCCCGCAACCGTCCGGTGAGCAAATTGTGGTCAGTCTGACCAAGGTGATACCAGGGGTAATGGGTGAGGATGACAAAAAACAATTGGAGCTTGCCAAAAAGAGTATTGGCAATGCTTTAGGGGAAGCTGAATTTAACGCGGTGTTGAACAGCTTGCAAGCTGATGCGGACATTTCTGTCCAAACCAAAGCCCTGCCAGCAGCGGAGTAAACGCTCTAGGTCATCAAGCCGCCAGTTGCCGCTTTCGGACACCACTGGCGGCTTTTTTTTGTCTAAGCAACTGCGCAGAAGGGTGTGCAAGCATGGCTAGGGGGGGAAGGGATAAGGTTTCTTGCGCCCTATGGAGGGCTTGAGGCTGATGCTTTTTTGGGGGGAAGGGTTTGGCGGTTTAAGGCCGGTTTGGCGAATGGCCGAGGTCTAACGCCTAACCATTTTTTTCATGCTAAAGCCCTTTTCGATAAAGCCGGGGCTATAGTATTGCTTAGGGTTGATGTGCCACTGTTCGGGGTTGACCACATTTTTGATGGCATACACATTGCCGTTCCTGTCGGTCGTCATTTGGGCAAGGTCAACCAAATGTTCGGGGGTGGGTTTGCCTTCTTCGTCACGCAACAAGATAATTTTGGGGCGCAATTTCATGCGGTCATTGACTTCGACAACAATAGCCAAGGCTCCGCTGGTCATTTGCACGATACATCCGGGCGGATAGACCCCTAAGCTTTCAATGAATTTGATTAGCAGCTCCCGATCCAGTTTAGCACCAACCATTTTGGTCATCATGTGCGTGGCTTCCAAGTGGGTTTTGCCCGGCTGATGGGGGCGGCCATTAGTCAATGAGTCGTAAACGCTGGCAATCGAAACGATTTTGGTAAAATCGGAGATGCTCGCTTGTTTGAGCTGGCGCGGATAACCGGTGCCATACAGGCGCTCATGATGGGTCAGCGCGGTCTCGCACACACAGGAATCGATATTGTCGCTGGATTTTAGCAATTCATAGCCGAGCGTGGTATGGGATTGCATGATCTTTAGCTCTTCGCCTTCCAAGCGGTCTTGTTTGACAATGAGCTTATAAGGGACGCGCATTTTGCCTATATCATGCAACATGCCGCACAGTCCCAAATTGACCAACGCGGTGTCAGGAACGTCAAGATGGCGGCCTAAGACTATCGATAAGACTGAGACATTCAGGCTATGGCGTGCCGTGTGCTCGTCCTTTTCTTTTAGGCGTATCAACCACAGCAGGGTGTCAGGGGATTGTAACACTGCGTTGACGCAGTCGGAGACGGCTTTTTTGGCCAGCCAGCCATCAATGCTTTTGCCTTGTGCTGCCTGCTTCATAAAGTCATTTATCAAGGTGTCGGTGGCCGTATAGGCTTTTTCCGCCTTGGTAATCTCCCTCTCAAACGAACCTAGCCTTTTAGGTGGAACGGTGTTTTTAAGGTCGGTGATTTTCGATAGGCTGGTGTTGGCGCTATTTCCCGAAATGCCCGCCGTTTGGACGATTTTTCGGGTTTTGGTGGTGTCTATGTAGACATAGGCGCACAGGTTTTTGACTGCCTGTAATTGCGCTGGAGTCCTGACCTCAAACCCTTGGAACAGGAACGGCGATTCCAGCCAAGGGCGGTCAAGCTCCACGACATACATGCCCAGCACCAGCTTATCAATGGGTGTATAACTTTTTTCCACAGAAGAACCAAAACTATGCTCAGTTTTCTTTAGATTTTTTTTCTGCCGAAAAGGCCATAATGTTGAGAGCATAGGAGGAATCTTCTATAGAGATTTGCCATTATTATCAGCAATGATAGGCAAATTTTCTGCTAAGTAAAGGCAATTTTACCAAAAAAAATAATATTTTTTGGGGAGGGTGGCCATCCCCCCTACAGCCCTTGGTTTTAAAGGCTTGCCAACCGTTTTAGTAGACATCGCGGACGTAACGTTTGTCTTTTTTCAATTGGTTGACGTATTCCGCCGCCTGTGCTGCGCTGAGTTTGCCATGCTCGGCAATGACATCATGCAGGGCTTTATCGACATCTTTGGCCATCCGGTACGCGTCACCACAGACAAAGAAATAACCGCCTTCTTCCAACCATGCAAACAGCTGGGCCCCTTGTTCGACCATTTTGTCTTGGACATAGATTTTTGCGTCCTGGTCGCGGGAGAACGCCAAATCTAAGCGGGTCAGTAAGCCGCTGGCTTGCATGGCTTCAAGCTCTTCCCGGTACATAAAATCGGTGGCGGCATTACGGTCGCCAAAAAACAGCCAATTTTTGCCGGTCGCCTGACGGTATTGGCGCTCTTGCAAGAAGGCGCGGAAAGGGGCGACACCCGTGCCGGGGCCGACCATAATCATCGGCAAGCTGTTGTCTTCAGGGACGCGGAACACCTTGTTGGGGGTAAAAAAGCAGCGCACGGGGGTGTTTTCATCGACCAAATCCGCCAAAAAGGTTGAGCAGACCCCTTTATGTTGACGGCCATGGCTCTCGTAACGGACGCTGGCGACGGTTAGGTGGACGGTGTCGGGGTAAACCTTGCCACTGGAAGAAATCGAATAGGCGCGGTGTTGCAAAGGCTTTAACAAGCCGATAAATTCGGCGGCGGAAAAATCCGCTTGCGGAAATTGCAACAACAAATCTAAGGTGTCGCGTCCCCATAAGTAATCGCCCAATTGTTCTTTAGTGCCAGCGCTCAAAAGGCCATTCAATTCTTGGTCGCCGGAGCGTCTGGCAATTTCTTCAAGCAATTCTTTGCTGGGGGTCTTGATTTCAAATTGGGTCAACAAGGCTTCGCGTAAAGGCAGCAATAGGCCGCTGACCGGCTCATCCTCATCGCCTTGGCAGCCGATGGCTTTCAGGATGGCATCGACCAGTTCCGGGCAATTGGTCGGCACTACACACAAGGCATCACCAGCTTCATAGCTTAAGCCTGAACCCGCGATAGAAATTTCATAATGGCGGGTTTCTTTGGACGAAGATGGGCTAGTGACCCAGCGATTGACCAGCAATTTTGCCGGAAATGGGTTTTTGCGGTGGTACTGCGGCTTGTCAGCCGTGCTGGTGTTAGGGTCTATGATGACGGTGGTGGAAGCGCCACCGGCAATTTGCGGGATTACGGCACTTAGCCAAGTGTTGGCGGGTTCTTCAAAATCGACATCACAATCGGTGCGCTCGTAAAGGCGGGTGGCTCCCAATTCCTTAAGGCGGTTATCCCAGTCTTTACCGGCTTGGCAAAATAAATCGTAGCTGGTATCGCCTAGTGCCAGCACCGAATAGCTCATTTTCGCCAGCGCCGGAGCCGATTCGCCGGACACTGCATCCCAGAGCATTTGCGCATTGTCAGGCATTTCACCTTCACCGTAAGTGCTGGTGATAATCAACAGGTAATCCATCGCTGCCAATGCCCCCACGTCAATTTCATCCATACTCTTGACTACGGGTTTTAGGCCATGGGTTTTGGCGACATTCGCCGCATCGTTGGCAACCGCTTCGGCGTTGCCAGTTTGGCTGCCGTATAAGATATTCAGGATGCGGGCATCAGTTTGGTTGCTAGTTCCGGCGGTTTGTATTAAATGGGTGTGCATACCGGCGAAAAAGCCGCTTAACCAAGCCCGTTGGCTTGCGCTATAAGGTGCGTCTAAGGGGATATGAGGTGTTTTCATTATGTCGCTGCAAAATCAATTATGAATCAGCTTCCCGATGCGTGGCATCGGGAAGCGTGGGATAGGGGCTTAAGGTATGGGGTATCAGGCCGCTGCGGTGTTCAATAATTCTTGGACAATACCCAAGCCCACTAAGCCAGCCAAAAAGGCTTCGATAGAAGGGATGTCCGCCAACGCTTGTTTATTAAGGCGTTGCTGCTCAATAATCCAAGCAGTGGAACCTATTGAATAAATGCTTTGCACCGAACGGTTGATCAGCGCGGTTTTGTAGTCGTTGAGGCGTTTGTCAGCCAGCAGCCAAGCCAGATGGTCGTCGCTGTAATTGCTATAGGCTTCGCGGGTATTTTTCACCAACGCTTCCTGTAATTTGCGTGGACGCTCCAGCATTATTTTCCGCGCCGCCTGCTCGATCTGGCTTTGCCCACGCAACGCTTCCGGCAGGTGTTTTAAGCCATCACGGGCCAGTTGTTGGGCTTTGTCCAGCACCGCAAAGCTGTTGATAAGCTTAAAGGTCAATTCGCTATCGCTAACGCCATAATCGGGGATGATACCGCCGAACAAGGGCTGGTCGTTTCGGTAAGCGTCTTTGACTTGCGCGATTTGCTGGCGGGCCAGCTCTTGCGACAATTCTTCGATCATTTCCTTACGATCCATGCTTTGTTGTAGGTAGTGCGCGGTTTGGGTCTTGTCCAACCATAATGGCATCGCAAATTTGAAATGGCCGCGCTCTTTATCCCAATTGGCCAGCAAGTTTTTAGCTTTGCTAGAGTTCGCATTATCGGCATGTTGCTCCAGCATGGCAAGGATAAATTGCTCATGCGCCCGTGCGGTATCGGTGTCTTCGCTTAGGTTGTGCAAGGCCACCGACGATTTGTCACACAGGTTTTCCAGACGGTTCTCAGGATCATACTGGTAAGCGTTGCCGCCTGACATGCCGTTGCAAAAACCCTTGCCAAAACCGCCGATGTTCAGCACCGCACCATTGGTCATGTATTCGCAGGCAAAATCACCCACGCCCTCAACCACCGCCATTGCGCCGGAGTTTCTGACCGCAAAACGGTCGCCCGCTTCGCCGTTGATAAAGGCCTTGCCACCGGTCGCGCCAAATAAGGCGAAGTTGCCGATCAGCACGTTGTTGCCTGGGGTCTTGATACCGCCCCCTGGGGATTCGATGACCAAAATGCCGCCGCAAGCGGATTTGCCCACGCCATCGTTACAGGTGCCCAAATGTTCCATGCGCATACCATCGTTGAGGAAGGCGGCATAGCTTTGTCCGGCGGAACCGTGGGTACGGATAATGACGGTGTCCGGTGCCAAATAACGTCGCCCTGTCGGTGCTTGGTAAATGCTTTTTGAGGCCGCCACTGCTTCGGCGCTCACTTGGTAAGCCAGCCAACGCTCAATATCGATGGCGGTTTGGCCGCCGACGGTTTTGTTGCAGTTGTTGAGCTTAAAGCCTTCACCTTCGATAATGACCTGGGGTTGTCCGGCAAGCAACGCGTTTTTGACGCGCTCCATAATACGGTTATCGACATTAAAATTGGCTTCCAAATAAATGGGCTGGGTAATTTTGACTTCCTCGACAAAAGCCAGCATTTTATGCAGGTCAATTTGGCCGATCATGCACGGATGGTCAATCAAATGCAGCAAATCGGTTTTGCCACGAATCTCTTGTAAGCTGCCATAACCCAAGGTTGCCAAAATTTCGCGGACTTCATGCGCCAAATTCATAAAATATTGGGCAAGCACGCGTGGATCGCCCTTGAATTCTTCATGGGACGTGGTAAGGCCTGCCGGACATTTGATGTTGCAATTTTTCGCCATGACACACCGTAGCATCATCAGTGCGGAAGTGCCGAACTCGAAGGAGTCCGCACCCAAAATCGCCGATTTCACCACGTCCACACCGCTTTGGTGGGCACCGCTGCAACGCAGGATGACCTTATCGCGCAGGCCGTTGGCCGCCAAAGCCTGATGGACTTCAGCAATGCCAATTTCCGGCGAACGGCCACTGTTTTTCAGGCTAGTGACTGCCGCCGCTCCTGTACCGCCGGTGTTGCCGGCAACGTTAATCACATCGGCTCCGGCTTTGGCGACCCCTACGGCGATAGTGCCTATGCCTTCGGATGACACTAGCTTTACGCCCACTTTGACCCGTGCCGCTTTGGCATCGTGGATCAGTTGCCCCAAATCTTCAATGGAGTAAGTGTCGTGGTGGGGCGGTGGGCTGACCAGTTCCACCCTAGGCGTACCACCCCGCAAGGCGGCAATTTCCACCGAGACTTTGGCGGCGGGCAATTGCCCGCCTTCGCCAGGTTTCGCGCCTTGGGCGATTTTGATTTCAATTTCGCGGATAGTCGGGTCGGCCAAATAGCCCGCCCAAACCCCAAAACGGCCAGAGGCGAATTGTTTGATTTTGCACGAGCGCAAGCTATTAAAACGGCTAGAATGTTCGCCGCCTTCACCCGAATTGCTTAGGCCACCGACAATATTGGTGCCTAAGGCCACCGCTTCGTGGGCTTCGGCCAACAACGCGCCATGACTCATGGCACCGGATGCGAGAGTCGGGGTAATGTCATGCGCAGGTTGTACGGCACTTAAGGGGATAGGCTCACGGGCAGGTTTGATTGCCCGCAAATAACCCGCCAGCAGCGCGTTGCCGCTGATGTGTACCAGCAACGCGTCCGCAGTGGCCGCAACGCTAAAGCCTTCGCCAAAACGCTGTTGCAAATGGGCGGCCAGCTGCTCCAAGCGTGCGCCGGAAGAGCATCCAGTCAAGGCGATGGTAAAGGTATCGGCCACCGTTTCGGTGACAGTCAGGCCACGGATCAGATAATTGATATTGCCGCGTAGATTTTGTTTGCCCAAAATGCGGTCAAAATCGGCGCTGGTTTCGGCCAGACTGACATTGGCAGGAAAATCCATGATGTCGCGCAAAGCCGCCGGTCTGGCATCACGTTCCTGATACAGGTTTTTGGTGAAGCTACGGTACGCGGGGGTAATGCCAAAGTTATCCAATTGCGCATCGGTGCGTTGCTCGTAACCAAAATCCAAGTAAGCGGTATCGCTGGCTTCGGGAGCCTTATCTTGCGGGATATAGAGTATCGCCTCATCGGTCATACTGATATATTCGCGCACGGCGGTGTTACCGTAGGAATGGCCGGCCCCGTCTTGGCGCTCTTTAAACAGCCCCAAAAACGGGATGTCTTTTTCTTCGTGGACGTTTAGAGCCTTGTGGTGCCATTCGGTAGCACTGGCGGCAATGTCCGCATAATGCACACCGCCTACGGAAGCGTGGATGTTAGGGAAATAGGGGCTGAGTTTTGGCTCATCGGTATCGAGGTAGTTCGATTCGAAAAACTCACCGCCGATGTAACTTTCCACGGTGCACAAACCAAATTTGCCCATGGTTTTCATCAACGATTTTTCCGCGCCTTTCTGGAATTTATCGAGGACTTTTTGCTGTTCGGCGGCACTAGGATAGTGGCTGATGATGCGGTTATGGACGCTGAGCGGACAAATGGCCGACGCGCCGAACCCTAAGATGGTAGCTATGTCATGCGGGCTGGCGGCTTGTCCGGTTTCGGCAATCAAGGAAGAATTAAAGCGCAAGCCTTGTTTCACCAAACGCTGGTTAGCGGCGGCCATCATCAGCAGGGCGGGGATGGCCGCCTGATTGTGGCTGATGTTAAGGTCGCTTAAGATGATAATGCCGATATTGTTTTTGGCGGCTTGCTCAACTTGGTCGCAGACCCGCAACAAGGCTTGTTCCAAGTTGTCGGCATTAAGCTGGGCATCGGCAAAATCGGGCGTGTAAAGCGCGTCAATCGTGGCGGTGCTGACGGCTTCTTGACGGCGGATTTGCTCCAACTGTGTGCGTTGTAAAATCGGCGTATCGATAATGAGCTGGCGGGTTTGTGCGTCCGAAAAATTGGGCTTTGCGCCTAAGGCTACCCGCAAGGTCATGCCGTCGCTTTCTCTGATGGAATCTAGCGGCGGGTTGGTGACTTGGGCGAAGCGTTGGCTAAAATAACGCGACATGCCGCCTTCCGCCCCTGACAGGGCATTGGGGGCGATGCCATAACCCATGGCGGAGACTTTTTCCATGCCGGTCGCCAGCATCGGGTCGAGCAAGAATTTAAAGCTTTCTTGGTTCAGCGAATAGGCGGTGTGTTGTTGGTCTACGCCCAGCGCAACATTGTAGGTCAGCTCCGCCAAGGTGACGGCGGGCAACGAAGACAAATGCAAGCTGCGTTTTGCCAACAAGGCTTGGTAGTCTTGCTCCGCCGCTAATCGCTCCATGATTTCGCGGTTGTGGTAGGCCTGTTGGGTGTTATGGTCAAAATAGAGCATTCCGCCCGCTTCGATGCGTCCGCGTTTGAGGACATCTTTAGGGGGGAAGTCGATTTGTCCGGCTTCGGACATCACGCACAAATACTCGGCGGTTTCCACCGAGCGCAGTGGCCGTAAGCCTAAGCGGTCCAGACGGGCACCGACGCGGATGCCGTCAGAGAAAATCAGCGCGGCCGGGCCGTCATTTTTTTCCTCGTAAAGGCTGAAATATTCGAACATGGCGCGGACTTGTGGCGACAAGGTCGTGTCATTTTCCCACGCTGGCGGCATCATCGCCAATACGGCGGTGACAATGTCCATTTCGTCTTCGTTGATGCGCCGCGACAGGGTTTGGTCCAAACGCCCTGAATCCGATTGGCCGCGCGGGAAAATGATGTGCTTATTGTTTTGGCGGGCGATGGCGCTCTCGCTTAAACGGTTTTTCTTGTCCGTGTTCAATTCGCCGTTGTGGGCCATATACCGGAAAGGCTGCGCCATGATGGTGGCGGGGGCGGTGTTGGTCGAAAAACGGGTGTGGAAAAATAAGGTGCTGATTTCGTGGTCGGTATCGTAAAGGTCAACAAAATAAGGGATGACCTCAAAAGAATTTAGGCGACCTTTGTAAACTTGGGTGCGTGAACTCATGGACAGCGGATAAAAGCCTGTCAATTCGGCGCGGCTATAGCCTTCCACTTCAATGTCCAATAACGTGGCTTGGATATGTTTTTCAAAGGCTGTGTGCGGGACATCCTTGCAGGCTGGCGGGCGGCCAAACACACATTGTTTGATCGGCAATTGCGCTTTGACCGAGGCCTCGTTGAGCACGCTTTTATCGACAGGCACCGCCCGCCAAAGCAAAATCGGCAAACCGGCGGCTTGAAAGTGGCGCTCAACCAACTCTTGTGCCGCAGAATCGTAATGGTCGTGGTCTTCGGGGAAGAAAAAGTTGGCGACCCCGAATTGGCCCAGCTCCAGCGTGGCGATACCGGTAATTTTACGGAAAAACGTTAACGACAAGTCGATGTTAACGCCTGCGCCATCGCCAATGCCTTCCGCGCTCATGCCGCCACGATGCGGGATGGTGCATAAGGCCTCATGGGATTTCACCAATAAGTCGTGGGTTTGTTTGCTTTGCTTGTGGGTAATAAAACCTACGCCGCAGCTATCTTGGGATAGTCCAGGGTTATAAAGCATGGGTTCTTGTTGAGTTAATCGGGAATTTATGTTCATGATGCAGCCCGTTGTCTAAGTCATGCTGTAAATATGCAGCGTACAGTGTGTGTTTTTCTTGCAATGCGTGGTCGTTTTTTTGGGCAATGCGTGATAGAGTCAATGCCACACATTGGTGCAGTGCCAGCTGGCAAGCTTTTGCAGATAATTTTCAGTTAGCGAAACCCGCTAATTGTAATACAGCTACGTTTATCTGTCACATTACGGCCCTTTTTATTTGTAGAAATTTAGATTACTTGATAGTTGATTAATATGAAAGAAATTTTTGATGTAGTCATCATAGGCGGCGGTATGGTGGGGGCCGCAGTGGCCTGTGGCTTAGGCGACAGCCCTTTGAAAGTGGCGGTTGTGGAGGCTTTACCGCCCGAACCGTTTGCCAGCGGCCAGCCGCATGACCTTCGGGTTTCGGCGCTTAGTATAGCGTCAAAAAACATTCTTGCCACTGTTGGCGCGTGGGATGGCGTAGTCAACCGCCGCCTTTGTCCGTTCCGCCGGATGCGTGTCTGGGAAAAAGCCGGTGATACCGAGTTTTGCAGCGATGACATCCACTATTCTGAGCTAGGCTATATTGTCGAAAACCGCATCACGCAACTGGCTTTGCTGGAGCGTTTGCAAGCGTTCGCCAATATCAGCTTGATGTGTCCGGCCACTATCGAGCGCATTGATTATTATCCTGGTAAGCCTAGCGAGGTGGTCTTGGACGACGGGCGGGTGTTGTCGGCAGCGCTGCTGGTCGCCGCCGATGGCGGTCAATCCAGAGTTAGGCAAACGGTTGGCTTAGGCGTGACCAGTTGGGATTATGACCAGCATGCTTTGGTTATCTATATCGAAACCGCTTATGGGCAGCAGGACATCACTTGGCAACGGTTTGTACCGACCGGCCCACAGGCGTTTTTGCCGTTGACCGGCCATTTTGGGTCGATCGTGTGGTATCACTCACCCGATGAAGTCAAGCGGCTGAAAGCGTTGTCGCCGGATGCCCTGAAAGGCGAGTTGATGGCGGCGTTCCCTGAGTGTTTGGGGCAGGTGGAAAAAGTGTTGGGTACGGCCAGTTTTCCGTTAAAACGCCAACATGCTCAGCATTACGTCAAGTCTGGTGTGGCGTTGGTGGGTGATGCGGCGCATACCATCAATCCGTTGGCAGGGCAGGGGGTCAATATCGGCCTGCTTGATGCCGCCGCGTTGGCGCAAGTGTTGGTGGAGGCCGCTAAACAAGGCCGTGATGTCGGTGATATTACGGTATTAAAGCGTTATGAGCGGTTACGCCGCCATGAAAACCTGAAAATGATGACCGTGATGGATGTATTTTACCAAGTGTTCAGTAATGATGTGTTGCCGGTGAAATTCTTGCGCAATTTGGGCTTAGGCTTGGCGGAGCGGGTGTTGCCCGCTAAGCACATCGTCATGCGCAATGCGATGGGGTTGGCGGGCAATTTGCCCAAACTTGCCAAAGGCGAGCCGATTATTTGATGGCGATACCCATAATTGGGTGTTGATTGCTTTATTTAGGTCATTTATTTTTTTAAAAAATCCTGTTAGGTGTTGCCGATGGTCTGTTGTACAACGGTCAGCTATAGGCTTGTAGGTTTGTGCAAACGTTTTAGTAGCTGACGTTACGCAGTAACGTGCTTTTCTCCCGTTTGCCGCGCCGAGCACCGCAGGTTTTGTCGGGATCAGCCCGAATACCCGCAGGGCATAAAGGGGTGCGGCAAGGATGCCGCGCGTCGGTAAATTACCCAAAGGGCATAAAGGGCAGGAAGCCCATTTTACCGACCCCCGACAAAATCGAGGAGCGCAGGGAGAAGCGGCAATCGGGCCGCCTTCTGACTCGTGCCTTCCTGGCACTCGCACTGCGTGTGCTTCGCATCCAAATCCGCTCCCGGCGGATTTGTCT
>JACXTQ010000061.1 GCA_016919605.1 Methylovulum sp. | reverse complement strand
TATGGTTTGGGGGGCTTGGCATTAAGCGGGATGTTGCCGGGTGGCCGCATGATTTCGAGCGCCTTAGCCGCCGAATTGATTGACCCGCTGACACCCAAACAACCGCATTTTCCTGGTAAAGTCAAATCAGTCATTTGGCTGCATCAGCATGGCGCCCCCAGCACCTTGGATCTGTATGATTATAAGCCTGAACTGCTTAAACTGGCAGGGCAAGAGGTACCAAAGTCTTTCCTCAAAGGCATCAAAACCAGTACCCAAGGCGGGCTTGGCAAGTTATATGTCTCCAACCGGACATGGAAACAATATGGGCAAAGCGGTGCGTGGTTTTCTGATCTAGTCCCCAATATTGCCCAACACGCGGACAATATCGCGTTCATAAAGTCTAGCGTAACTATCGGTGCGACCCATGACATTTCCATACTTAAATTGAATTCGGGCGGCTTGAATCCAGGGCGGCCGGCACTTGGTGCTTGGATCCAATACGCATTGGGGAGCGCCAACCCTGATTTGCCCGCTTATGTCGTCCTCTACAACGGCAAAAAAGAACCTACGGGCGGGGCTGTCAATTGGAGTTCAGGTTTCTTGCCCGCCGTTTATCAGGGTACGGCTTTCCGTTCAGGCAAATCGCCTATCCTGCATTTAGAGCGTCCTGAGTTTATTGCTGCATCACAACAACACGAAAATTTGGGTTTGCTCAAGCAATTGAACGACCTCAAAGACCAAGCATATCCCGAAGACACGGAGTTGCAGGCGCGTGTCCGTGCCTACGATTTGGCCGAGCGTATGCAAACTTCAGCGCCCGAAGCGGTTGACCTGAGCAAAGAATCGGACGCGACCAAGGCCCTTTATGGTTTGAACGATGATGTTACCAAAGAATATGGCACGAACCTGTTACGGGCGCGGCGCTTGGTAGAACGCGGGGTGCGTTTCATCCAGGTGGTCAGTGGGCCCGTAGATGTGGATGGCGATGAACGGGATTGGGATGCCCATACCAAACTCGAAGAAAATCATGGCAAACATGCCAGGATTGTCGATAAGCCTATTGCCGGCTTGCTCACCGATTTAAAAGCCCTAGGCTTGTTAGATTCGACCTTGGTGGTTTGGACTTCCGAGTTTGGCCGCACCTCATGGGGTGAAAGCGGTACGGGCCGTGACCATAATCCTTGGGGTTACACGCAATGGCTGGCGGGTGGCGGTGTCAAAGCGGGCACGACTTATGGTGCAACTGACGAAATCGGTTTGCAAGTGGCGGATCAAAGCCAAGCCGTGGACACCTACGATTTGCATGCGACCGTGCTCAACCAGATGGGCTTAGATCACTTAAAGTTAATTTATAAATATCAAGGCCGTTCAGAGCGTCCTACAGTCGTTTACGGTAAGGTTATCAAAGAACTGATCGCCTAATGGTCACCGCTTAAACAATGCGGGTTATGGTGGCATTTGAAAAGCTTATTTTATGCACATTCCTAAGTTAATATTGGGTAAGCACCTAGGTTACGAAAACCCTTAGCCATAGTTTTACGGGACACTACGGCAGATCAGGTTGGAGAAACAAGCTCCAGTTTACCCGATACGGGTCAAAAGCTGACGGGGTGTATATTGCAAGAAAAAGGGCTAATAGAAAACCGATAGCCTGCCTTACCTAGTCGGCAAGGCAGGCTTGGCACGATATAAACGGGCAAACCCGAAATTTTGGCGGCTTGGATCCGCCCTTGATAAGGATCACAAGTATGCGTAAAACGATAAAGCTCTACGGGATTATGCTGATGCTGGCGACGGGTATTGTCTACGCCGAAGCCGAATTCGATTTCGAAGAGTTGATGGAGGCTATAGATACCAACGCCCATAACCTCCAAGATAATATCACCAACAAAGATGCCAATGCCGCCATCGCGCTTGCCAAGGACATGCAAAAGTCCTTCAAGCTGGTCGAAGGTTTTTTTGAAAAACGCGGCAATGCCGCCGATGCCGTGACCGATGCCAAACGTTACGAAGTTATGGCCGATGAAATAGTCAAATTTATCGAAGCCAATGATTACGAGGCCGCGTCAAACAAAGCTATTGAAATTTCCAAGGCTTGCGATACCGCTTGCCACGATACTTATAAACCGCTTTAAAGGAGTGCAGATGAAACGATTTTTACTGGCCGGCCTGTTAACCGGCGTTGCCCTATCCGTTAATGCCGCTTTGAAAGAAGGTGCCAATGCCCCTGATTTTAAAGTCCAAGCCTCGCAAGCAGGCAAAACTTTCGCTTATTCCCTACAAGACGCGCTGAAAAAAGGCCCTGTTGTGGTTTACTTCTATCCATCGGCATTCACTAATGGCTGTAATTTGCAGGCACATAGCTTCGCCGTGAACTACGACAAGTTTGCCGCCGCTAGGGCGAGCATTGTGGGCGTGTCTTTGGATAATATCGCCAGGCTCAATGAATTTTCAGCCGATCCTGAGTTTTGTGCGGGCAAATTTCCGGTGGCGGCGGATGAAGGCGGCACTATCAGCAAAGCCTACGAATTGACAGTGCGGGAAGCTGCACCCGGCAAAAAAGATACCCGTGGCAATGACATCAATCACGGTTTTTCAGAGCGCACCACGTTCATTGTCACGCCTGACGGTAAAATAGCCGCAAGCATAGGCGGCCTTAAAGCCAAGGAAAATGTTGATAAGGCGCTCGAAGTTGTCCAACAGCTCACGACCCGGCATTAGCCGATTAGGTAACAGCCAATTGGCCGCTTATTTTTTTGTAAGAAACCAACGTCAATTCCGCTATATCGGGCTATTTGCATTAATAGGGTTTTATGGTAGCAATCTGTCGTGGCGGCCAGGACGCTGGCTTTTTTTTAGCTTGTTAGTGTCCGTTGTTTCGGTGCCAACGGTATTGGCGGACAATTTTATGGAAGCTAATGCCCAACGCGCCGGCCCCGGCAATCCCATTGTGGGTAACATCATTTCGGCTTCGGAACGTTGTCAAGAATGCCATGGTGAAGATGGTAATAATACGGATAGCCGGATTCCCAAACATGCCGGGCAATATGCCAGCTACCTTGTCAAGCAATTGCATGATTTCCAGTCAGGTGCGCGTCAACACGAGGTAATGTCTATCATGGCCGAGGATTTGGGCGGGTCTGATATGACGGATATAGCGGCGTATTTCGCCAGCAAACAGATCATGCAAGGCCAGCATACACAAGATTATCCATTGGCCCGAAAATTATTTTTTGAAGGTGATAAGGGCAGGGAGGTTGAGCCTTGTAACCGTTGCCATGGCGACAACGGCAAGGGTGGCCTTGCCGGCAATGTGATCTATCCGGTGATAGGTGGGCAAAACAAAAATTATTTACGCGCACAACTGGTCAATTGGAAACTCGGTGAACGTACCAACAGCCCTAATGGCGTGATGAATAAAATCGCCAAGCCATTGACCGATGATGAAATTGAAGCCTTAGCCAATTATATTTCCGGTTTGTAACAAACCCCATTTTTTTGGCGAAAAATGCGTTACAGCCTTATTTCGGATGCAAAAGAGAACATATGAAACGATTGAAACGTCTGCTATTTGAGGTTCACCGCTGGGTTGGCATTGCCTTGGCACTCTTTATGTTGATGTGGTTTTTTTCCGGTTTGGTGATTATGTATTCACCCACCATCACGCAAAATCGCGCCCAACAGTTGGCTCATGCCGAAACCTTAGCGCCTGAATTCGGCTGGTTGAGTTTGGGTGAGGCCTTGGAGATTAGTGCCGGGCAACGCAAAGCCGCCGCAAAACCCGACCCCGAATCTAAAACCAAAAGTGGCGGCAAACCAGGCGATGAGGCGTCCGCCAATATTGTTGATGCCCGATTGGTCCGCAGTGCGGGTGAACCCTTGTGGTTGATTGAGGACAATAAAGGCCAGCGTTTGGCCTTGTCCGCCTTGGATGGTTCCTTACATAAGAGCACGCCCGATCAGGCTTTAAAAATCGCCGAACACTGGTACGAAGCGGATCAAGGCCGTGATCTGGCGCAAGCAAGCTATTTGGCGACCATTGATAAAACGATTATGCTGCGCAATCAGGACGCATTAAGCCCTTTCCATCGTATAGCCGTAGGTGATGATGGTGGCGAGTTATTGATTTCCGCACGGACAGGTGAAGTTTTGCACTCCTCCACCCGTTTAGGGCGGGCGTTCTACTGGGTCGGCAATTGGCTGCATTTGTTGAAGCCATTGGATGCCATCGGTTTGGGGAAATCACGCACCGATGTGCAGATGTGGCTGGGCTTGTCAGCAACGGTGGCGACATTGACAGGCCTGATTGTCGGCTGGTTGCGTTGGCGGCCCGGTTTTGGCGGCAAAGCGACTTATTCGCAAGGCCGGACACAACCTTATCGCGAATCCTGGTTTAAATGGCATTTTTGGAGCGGGTTGCTGGGAGGGAGTTTAATGTTTTTTTGGGCGTTAAGCGGGTTTCTTGACACTAACCCTGGGAAAATATTTTCCCAAGTAAATCCGAACCGTCAAGAAATTAACCGTTATTTAGGCAACATTTTGCCTCAAGTTATGTACCATTGGCAGCCCATCCTGCCACTTGAACTGGCGACAGCTGTTGACGGGGCCGATGTGGTCGAACTGGCTTGGAAACATTTAGGCGGCGAAGCGCTTTTATTGGCCGTCACCCGCGATGGTCAGCGGCTGCCACAAGCACTAGAAGGTGGCGGCAAAAACCACTTTGACCAACCTTCTGTGTTGGCGGCGGTCAGACGCATCGCCGCCAACACCGCTGTGGAAAGCCAAGCGCTTTTAAATGACTATGACAGTTACTATTACCCTAGGCAAGATCAAGGTTGGGTGGAAAAACCGTTGCCCGTGTTGCGGGTACAATTGGCCGACAATGTCGGCACACTTTTTTATATCGACCCGCAAGATGGCAAACTGCTTGCCAAACTGGACACAAGTGCGCGGGTTATGCGCTGGGCTTATTCCGCCCTGCATCATTGGGATTTTGGCTGGCTCAAATATCGCCCGTTGTGGGATGTGTGGATGTTAGTATGGGTGGCGTTTGGTTTGGTTCTCAGCGTCAGTTCCTTAGTGATAGGCTGGAGACGGCTTAAACAAACGTTTGGGTTTAAAAAGACCGTGTCCGACAAAAAAACTGTCCGTAAGGCCAGATACCCGAACGGGCAAACATTGGAAAAACCACAACTTGACAGTGAGAGCATAAACGGTTGAGATTACTACCAGACGATGTGTTAGCCCGCATCGAAGAAGCGGCACCTTGAACAGCTTGACCGTCCCTTTCCACCCGGTGTTGAGTTTCCAGTGCGTCCTTTTGGGCTGTGCTTAGTTGAGGTGTCATGGCGGGCTATTTTACAGGAGGGGAGCCGTGTTGTTCAAAGGTGATGGTTATATAGCATTTACCGCGAGCATAACTATGTCTTGCTGAACCAAGATTGGTTCCAAGTCAACTCCGCCAAACGGGTCTTTATTGACAATGCTTTTGCCTCAGTGGCCATCCACTGTCCCGACCGCAGCTGCTTTAACAAACGAGTCGCTTCATTTAAATTGGAAAATGCGTCTAGGCTATACTGACATTCAGTATAAAGTCAGAAGCTGATTAAGCAACACCCCATAACCTATGCCGGCAAAACTAAAACCCTACCTATTCTCAAATCGGTTAAAATCAAACAACCCTGCTTCTATCGGAAAGCTTTTGCGGTAAGCGGCATGGAGCATATCGGTGTGTGACCAAAATTGCGGGTTGGTGCGCCGGATTGCAAAACGGGCACTCAGGTCGGTGTAACTCTCTTTAGAGTTGAGCTGTTTTATCGTTTCGATCAGGTTGGGCAGTTGATGCACACCTAAGCGATAAAAGGCGTTCGGGTAGGCGCCCAGAAAGCCAGGTACCAGCGTCAGCGTGTCTTCATCGAGCAAACGGCGGTCATCTTCTTTGAACAGTTCGGAGACATTGCTGTGCGCACTATTGCGCAGCAGGGTGAAATGATGCGCTTGTTGTTGCGTATCAGTGATGGTAATGAACACGGTTTCGGGCAGGTAAGACACGGCTTTGCCCTTAAGCGCGGCCAATTGTTTCAGTAAACTGAGAGCCGATGGCAGTGTGGTGTCGGTCAACTCGTAGCGAGTGTCCAGCACGGGTTTGAGATGCTGTTTCCAAAGCCCCGTAAATTCAAGCCACGGCTCCTGGGTTTTATAAAGGATGCCGGTATTTTGAAAATACAACCGCCGGTTAGAGTGCAAATGGGCCAACACAGTGTCAGGTGCGTTGCGGTACCATTTATCCTGCACCGTGCCACGCATCGACAGCGGCAAAAAAGCCAGGACATTTTCTTCGCCTTCCATACGCAAAAAGTCCATATTGTGCTTTAGGTTAATGTTTGGCGTGATTCGGGATATTCCGGGATAAAGCGGGAAGTGTTGAAGCATCAAACAGTTAGCTTAATATTTTGATATTTTGGATTTGGATTTTATTTGGC
>JACXTQ010000060.1 GCA_016919605.1 Methylovulum sp. | reverse complement strand
TAACCATGAACTCGAAACAAATGAAAAAATGGCTGGAACAACAGGGCGCAACCTTTCAGGAGGGTAAAGGATCGCATTTGAAAATATTCCTGAACGGCAAGCGGTCAATTCTTCCGATGCACGGCACGGAGGAGCTTGGTAAAGGCCTTGAGGCCGCCATTAAACGTCAACTTGGTTTGAAATAAGGAGAGTTATGTTTGATTACCCTGTAGTCTTGACCCCTGATAATGGCGCGATATTGGTGACGTTTCCAGACGTACCTGAGGCCATCACATTTGGCAAGGATGATGATGATGCCTTACGCCATGCGGTCGATGCGTTGGAAACCGGGTTGTCATTTTATGTCGATGACCGCAAAGCTTTGCCTGAACCCTCGGTGCGGGTAGGTTTACCAACGGTGCGCCCATCAGCGTTAACCTGCGCCAAGCTGGGCGTGTACCGAGAAATGTTGGCACAAGGTGTCCGTAAAGCTGATTTGGCGGAACGCTTAGGGTGGAAAACCCCGCAGGTTGACCGCCTTTTTGCTTTGAACCCTGCTGCCAGGCTCGACCAGTTGGAGGCGGCGGCCAAGGCGTTGGGCAAACATATTGAAGTGACGTTGGCTTGACGTGTCATCCGAAAATTACGTTTTTCAGATGGGTTGGTCGCCCTAAACAACAGGGCAAAACTAAGCCTGCTTGCCTGTGAATGACTACCTACACCCCTTACAACGGCGACTGGGGTGGCTCTGAAAGCATCCAGCCGTTTTCGGTTTTGATAAAGGTCAGCCGGTCTTGCTTGAGAAAGCTATCACCCGCTTTAAAGTTACCGTAGCTGACATTTAACCCCAACAAATTCAAGCCCGTAATAAAACCTTGCAAGCCTTCGATAAGGTTGTCCGGGGTTTTGGGCATGGTTTTTTTTGCTAAATCGGCGTAGCTGACTTTAAAGACCACGTCGTAAGCAATATCAACGGTATAGGTGTTGTCATTGGTTTCATAGCCGTTAGTTTTGCGCAGGTTCTTAATCTCGGCAATGTCTTTGCTGCTAGGTGGTGCCAATAAAGGCAGCACTTGATTTTGTATTTCGCGGTCGCCAGGCTTGTCGGAGCAAGCGGCCACGGTAAGCAACAGTAAGATGATAAGCAATCGTTTCATGGGGCGATACCTAAATGGCTGGCGGGAGGGGAGGCCAACACATTGAGGTTAATCTTGTATGGGCAAGGAAGATTATAGCCCATTAAATCTTGGGTAGTGAATAATCCGCCCTCTGTTCGGAAATCTGGTTTTTTGCACTGCCAGAGGTGCAGTTAGTTTAGGTATTGGCTATAAAAATCAGCTGGTTGAATTTTTGTTGGTTAAAAAGCCTGATTAAAAGGCATTTTTCCAACTGGGTGTTTCGTAATAGGGGGGTATACAGTGCGTCCCGCTAAAGCTTGGGTACGCACTGTGCGATTTGGAAGGATAAGCGTTGCAAGAGGGGGAGGAGGGGAATAACCAAACGGCTATGGCTTAATCGTGATAAGCAATCTCGCCATGTTCGCTGATGTCCAGCCCTTGGCGTTCAAAGTCTTCGCTGACGCGCAGACCAACCAGCATATCGACTATTTTATAGGCGATAAATGATACGCCGCCCGACCATAGTAAAGTCAACAAGACTCCCCAAAGCTGGCTTTGCATTTGGGTGAAAATACTGTATTCACCAATACCGTTGATGACGTAGTCATAAACGCCCGTGCCACCTAGGGCAGGCGAGGCGACAATGGCGGTGCCCAGTGATCCCAAGATACCGCTGATACAATGTACGCCGAAGACATCCAAAGAGTCATCGTAGCCTAAGGCGTTTTTCAATTCCGTCACCGCCCAAAAGCAGATGGCACCTGCGAACAAGCCGAGGACGATAGCGCCCATGGGCCCTGCCCAGCCACACGCAGGGGTAATGGCGACCAGCCCCGCAACCGCCCCTGAGGCTCCGCCCAACATGCTGGGGGTTCCGCGTCTTAACCATTCGACCATCATCCAGGATAAGGCCGCTGAAGCGGTGGCCAGCAAGGTGTTGGCAAACACTAGGCCGGCAGCCCCGTTCGCTTCCAAGTTGGAGCCAACATTAAAACCAAACCAACCTACCCATAACAATGCCGCGCCTGTCATGGTCATCGGTACGTTATGCGGGGCCATGGGCTCTTCGCCAAAGCCCAGACGTTTACCGACCATCAAGCAACCGACTAGGCCAGAAATCCCCGCATTAATGTGTACAACTGTGCCGCCGGCAAAGTCCAGTGCCCCTTTTTGAAAAATAAATCCGGCGGTAGCGGTGGCCGTGCTGGCCGCTTCGGCATCGGTATACGCGTCAGGCCCTGCCCAATACCAAACCATATGGGCAATAGGCAGGTAAGAGAAGGTGAACCATAATAGGATAAATAGCAGTACCGCCGCAAATTTGATGCGCTCTGCAAACGCCCCGATAATTAGGGCGGGGGTGATGGTGGCAAAGGTCAATTGGAACATCATGTAAATATATTCAGGGATATATACACCTTTGCTAAACGTCGCCACTACCGAGTCGGTGCTTATGCCACTGAGAAACGCTTTGTCGAAGCCGCCGAAGAAAATGTTACCCTCGGTAAAAGCGACGCTGTAGCCGTATAAGGCCCATAAGACGGCGACTAGGCAGAAGGTCATAAAGATTTGCATCAGTATCGAGAGGGTATTTTTTGCGCGTACCATCCCTGCGTAAAAAAGGGCTAATCCGGGTATGGTCATCAAAATGACCAGCACGGTGGCGACAATCATCCAACTGGTGTCGCCCTTATTGGGAATGGGTAAGGCCGCTTGTTCCGCCGCTGTTGCGCCGACATATAAGAAAGGGGTTAATAATGCTAAAGGCCTTAATCGGTTTTTCATATAAATTCTCCTAACAGGGGGTTATCTTGCCTACGCATACAATTATCGTGTCGCCATTATTAATGAGGGTGAAAATCGCGTATATTCAAAAGCTTGAGCATTATTTATGCCATATTTACGCCAACGTATACCGAATACGGGTTGCTAGCAAGGGTGGGATTGGCGAAATGCTTGCTTGCTCTTGTTTGGTGCAAAAGTACATGCCTCTGCACGATATGGTTGCGGGATTTTTCTGGCTAATGGTTGTGCAAATAAATATATTTTTGTTTTGATGCGTGGTGTGGCTAAATAGGCTGACACATACCTTGACGGTACGCTCTGTTTGTTTAGTCGAGGGGGGTGTAGAAGGAGTTTATCGCGTATTCGGCTGAGCGACGGGTTGTAAATGTTGCCGCATCAGTTTCTGCTATTATTAGGGAAATTTGCCTTGGCTTTATTTGTTTCGGCATAATTTATGCTTTGTAATTAAGTCATTATGACCTCAAACGTCCTGCAGAAGTCAGTGAGCCAACCATGACCCAACCATTAGAAGGCAATTTCAATCCAGCATTCCATTTTCTGGGGTTGATACAAAAAGCGATCGCCGATGGTATCACCCGCCGTTGCGTCCACCCTAGTTGTCCCGATGTCTATTTGGTTCCATCGGAACATGTTTACTATAGCTCCGCCCGCGATATTCAAGCGTTACAGGTTTTATGTCTTGCCGCTCCCTTTGATTTGGATGTAAAACTCATGCCTGATTGGCATCCTGGGTCGAAAAAAGAGACGGATGTACAGGCAGGGCGGATGCTCATTCATCGTAAAACCCAAACGGAAAGCGTGGAACTGGTGGCGCGTCCTTTGCCAGAGCTACTCTGGTATGCCGCTTTGTGTGCATCGGGAGGGCAATTGTTGCAAGGCTGCCATGCCGATACCCCAGTCCACTTGATGGCTTGCCCCGATTTTTCGCGTTTTTTCCATCGGGCAGATGATCCAATATTGGCGGCGTTTATGTTGGAGACTAACGTGACCTTAACCGCAGTAGCCGCCGCCACGGGAATACCGTTATCACAAGTGTTCGATTTTTATAATGCTTGTGCCATTATTGGTTTGATAGAGGTGGACAATGTTTTCAATCCGGCGAATTATCTACCGGGGTTGCTGGAAAAGGCCAAGGCCGATCGGCAAATCCGGCGGTGTTCACTGGCCGGTGGCCTGCCTTTGTTTATTGCCCCCGCTGACGGCAAATATTATACTGAATTGGATGCAGTGGCTTTTGGCAAACTTTCCGCTACACCCTTGTCAGG
>JACXTQ010000059.1 GCA_016919605.1 Methylovulum sp. | reverse complement strand
CAACAATTACCCGTACGCTTTGAAAAATTCCCCCTTGCCCACGCATAAGCAGTAAAATATCCCTTAAAATTTTAACGCCGCGAACGCCCTCTTAAAGCTCAGGCCGTTGATTTAAGCATCCTTGCAGCCGCACCCTTAAACTAACGCCATAAACTTCCTAAAGCCAGGCCTACCCGCAGCAACCCTAAATAAACCCAGCTCAGGATAAACATGTCTGATATAGAAATCGCCCAACAAGCCAAGATGCAACCGATTATTGGCCTTGCCCAGCAGCATTACGGGATAGCCGCCGAACATCTGGACCCTATCGGCCATTACAAAGCCAAAATATCGTTGGAATACATCAACAGCTTGGCCGAGCATGCAGACGGCAAACTGATCCTAGTGACCGCCATTAGCCCGACTCCGGCGGGTGAAGGCAAAACCACCACCACAGTGGGGCTTGGCGATGCCATGAACCGCATCGGCAAAAAAACCATTATGTGCTTGCGGGAACCTTCCTTAGGGCCGTGTTTTGGGGTTAAAGGCGGCGCCGCAGGCGGTGGCTATTCGCAAGTCGTGCCAATGGAAGACATCAACCTGCACTTTACTGGCGATTTCCATGCCATCGGCGTAGCGCATAACCTGTTGTCCGCGCTCATCGACAACCACATCAACCACGGCAATGAGTTGGACATCGACCCCCGCCGTATCCAATGGAAACGGGTGGTTGATATGAACGATCGTGCCTTACGGCATATCGTGGTCGGCATGGGCGGGGCGGCCAATGGCTATTTGCGCGAAGATGGCTATGACATCGTGGTCGCCTCTGAGGTGATGGCCATCTTATGCCTGGCCACCAGCCGTGCCGATCTGAAAGAGCGCTTAGGGCGCATTGTCATTGGCTATAAATCCGACAAAACCACCCCTGTGTATGCGCGTGACCTCAACGCCCAAGGCGCGATGGCGGCCTTGTTGAAAGATGCGATCAAACCGAACTTGGTGCAAACCTTGGAAAACAATATCGCCATCATCCACGGCGGCCCGTTTGCCAATATCGCGCACGGCTGCAACACCGTCACCGCCACCAAAACTGCATTGAAATTGGCCGATTATGTCGTCACCGAAGCCGGTTTTGGTGCTGACTTAGGCGCCGAAAAGTTTATTGACATCAAATGCCGCATGTCTGGCCTAAAGCCTTCCGCCGTGGTGCTGGTCGCCACGGTCAGGGCGTTAAAATTCCACGGTGGCGTGGCTAAAGAAGCCCTCAACCAAGAAAACTTGGCGGCATTGGAGCAAGGCTTTGCCAATCTGGAACGCCATTACCACAACATCACCCACCATTACGGCTTACCTTGCGTGGTCTGCGTCAACCACTTCACCTTTGACACCGACGCTGAAATCGCCTTGTTGCAAGCCAAATGCGCCGCTCTAGGGGCAAAGTGCATTGTATCCAAACATTGGGCGCAAGGCGGTGCGGGGGCGGAAAGCTTAGCGCAGGAAATTGTCGCTATCGTTGATAACCGCGAACCCGCCTTTACTTTTGTCTATGATGAAAGCTTAAGCCTGTGGGCAAAAATCGAAGCCATCGCCACCAAGTTATACGGTGCAGCTACCGTGACCGCCAGCGCCAAGGTTAAGGCGCAATTGGGCGCATGGCAAGCCGATTACGGCCAATTTCCAATCTGCATGGCCAAAACCCAAATGTCCTTCTCGACCAACCCCAGCGCGAAAGGTGCACCGTCAGGCCATACCGTAGAAATCAGCGATGTTCGGCTGGCCAATGGTGCGGGCTTTATTGTCGCCATCGCCGGTGACATGATGACCATGCCCGGCCTGCCTAAAGTACCCGCCGCCGAACGTATTGATATTGATGATGACGGGAGGATTACCGGGCTATTTTAACCTACCATTGGCTTATGGCTAGACCATCCGGCCACTTAATTCTGGGTGGTTTTTTAGTGGGCAACGCCAAAAATCCGATGATTTAGACGTAATTTATAGGTTAATATAATCATCATTAGGTATTTTTATGACCACTTAACTGCAGCCATCCAACTATGCAGAGCCGTAAAACCGTTTCCATACTTACCCTTATTTCAGCCTTAAGCCTACCCATTTTGGCGCAAGCCGATCTGTCAGCGACGGCGGTATTGGACTCTGTCTATGGCAAGCACAACAAACGACAGAATTGCTGGCTGACAAAAGACGAAAACGATCAAGGGTACTGTATGAAAATAGACCGTATCGATCGGCGTAATACCGTTACCGGAAGTAGGCTTTATATATTGGTTACTGGCGAGGGTGTTGATGAAAAAGGCGAACCCGATATCATCCCCGCTCCAATCGGATTAGTCGGAGCTTTTGTAGTGGAAGAACATAACGGCAAGGCGGACATTATAGCCAGCGATCCCAAAATCCCAATGGGTGAATCCGGCATACCGCCCACTAACTGGAAACTAAGCCTTATCGGGCCATCGGATTATTGGGGCTGGCAAAACACGACACGAACTGGCAGTTGGGACATCTTTGGCACATGGTATGTGATACTTGCCCCTTACGGGCATAAAATCCGCGATCTTGCAGACATCATTGGCCGCTACGAAAATATGACCACTTTTTGCCAAAATGACAACTGCAAGCGCACCGACACACTCATAGAATCAACATTGGCAATAGACACCAGCAAACACTCGGAAAAAGTGTACCCGCTACGCATAACCGTAACCGGTACGCTAAAGGGCAAGAAGCTCAAGCCTAAAACTTGGACATTGCCTTTTAATGCCAAAAGTTGGACGTATAAAGAACCGACAGACTGGCCGTTGCGTTATGCGGAGTTTTGACGCAGAGCATGTACAACTTGGTGCACAGTGGATAGGTCATTAAAACCAATAAGCCACAACCAAACCCACAAAAACCACCATGCCAAACCAATTGTTATTTAAAAACGCCTGAAAGCACAGGGCTTTTTCCCGCTGAAAAATCAGCTTTTGCTGATAAATAGATAAGCCGACGGCAACGGCTACCCCCAAATAGTAAGGCCAGGGCAATTGCTCCAATTGCCCTACCCTAACCAGCAAGCCGATAATAATCACTTGTAAACCCGCAATGATCTGGCGGTCATAATCGCCAAAGAGAATCGCGGTGGATTTAACGCCGATCTTAAGGTCATCATCCTTATCCACCATTGCATACATAGTGTCATAGACCAACGCCCACAACATCACCGCCAAATATAACAGCCAAGCCACACCTGGAATGGTATTGGTTTGCGCCGCAAATGCCATCGGCACTGCCCACCCGAACGCTATGCCCAAATAGGCTTGCGGCAATTGTGTGTAGCGTTTCATAAACGGGTAGCTGGCGGCCAAAAATGCGCCCGCAAACGACAACAAAATGGTATAGGTGTTCATCAGCAAGACCAAGGCAAAGGCGCACAGGCATAACACGGCAAACACGATCAAGGCTTCTTTAGGGGTGACTTTGCCTGCCGCGATAGGCCGCTGTTTGGTGCGTTCCACATGCGGGTCAAAATCACGGTCAGCATAATCGTTGATGACACAGCCCGCCGCCCGCATCAGCACCACGCCTAAGACAAATACGGCCAGCACCAGCAAATCAGGCTTACCGTGGCTGGCAACCCATAATGCCCATAAGGTCGGCCATAATAAAATCAGGATGCCTATAGGGCGGTCAAAGCGTGCCAGTAATGCGTATTGCTTAAGCCTTTCGATAATCATTGGGATAACCTATCCGATACTTTTTCAGCGTGTGAGTTTAGGTAAAAATGCTATTATAGCCTTTGTTACTATCTGCGTGTGTTTGGCTACTAGGGATAATTGGCTGGCAACAACTAAGGACAAATAAGCATTAATGAAGCAAGGCCACCGGGCTTTTTTAAAATTTTTCGAGGGCTTTAGGGGTAAGCTTATGTTTAAAATAGCCGTGTTTAGCATAGCCTTGTTTCTTGCCAGCCCGTGTTTGGCAGAAACTACCCCCATCCTATCGAAAAAATTAATCGAGGGGGTTTATTATATGGCCGGAAAAGATTCAAGGATGATTATTGAGCTAAAGCGCAAAGGATTTCAGTTTCGATATTGGTTCGCTAGCGACATGGGCTCATCATCAAGGCCAAAAAACCCGTTGACAGGCGATTATGTCTTTAAGGAAGGCATTGTTTATTTGCAGCATCCCTTTATTTACCAGAAAGAATGGCATTTGTTTTTGCTCAATGGTAAGCCTTCACTGTGGCGGCCCAACGCGGTGGAGGACTGGCAAGCATCAAAAGAATTGGACATTTACGGTATCTTATACTTACAAAAACATGGCGATCCCCAAAAACTATGGGATAGCAGTTGGCATTAACGCGCCTAACCCTTCAACCTACAACCACCGATAGGCCATAAACCATGACTACCAAAATACTGATCCTTTACTTTTCCCGTCACGGCACCACGGCGGCGATGGCGAACCATATCGCCCATGGTGTAGAATCGGTCAGCGGTGCGGAAGCCATATTAAGGACAGTACCGGATGTGTCCACGGTCTGTGAAAAGATAGCCGACACCATCCCAGCACACGGGGCGATTTATGCCACCCTGGATGATTTGCGCAATTGCGATGGCCTTGCGCTGGGTAGCCCTACGCATTTTGGCAATATGGCAGCCCCGTTGAAATATTTTCTTGATGGTACTACCGCGCTGTGGTTTTCTGGCGCGTTGGTCGGTAAACCTTCGGGGGTGTTCACGACCACGGGCAGTATGCACGGCGGCCAGGAAAGCACGTTGTTAAGCATGATGTTGCCGTTATTGCATCACGGCATGTTGCTGATGGGGCTGCCTTATACCGAAGCCGCATTACGCGAGACTATATCAGGTGGCACACCTTACGGCCCTAGCCATCTGGCATTGGAAGACGCGGGGCTAACCAACCACGAAAAAGAGTTGTGCAGGGCATTGGGCTTACGTCTGGCCAAAACCGCACAACTGTTAAAATCCTCTTCAACCACCCATAACGAGTCATGAAATCGTACGCCAAGTATTTTTACCTAGCCGCCCTGACTGGCTTTTTTGGGCTGTTTGCCTTATTAATGCTATGGCATACCGTCTTGGCCCCTTCCCAATTGCCTGTCGCCCTGATGTTGTTGTTGACCGTCACGCCCTTGCTGTTGCCGATGCGCGGCTTATTAAGCCAGCATCGGAAAAGTTGCACTTGGGTGGCGTATATTAGCCTGTTTTATTTTATCCACGGCTCCACCGAAGCTTACAGCAATCCTGACGAACGGCTTTATGCCGGTTTGGAAATTATCCTAAGCCTGATGTTATTTCTCGGCACCACCCTTTACCTGCGCTTTACACCCCCATCCCACTGATTATGGCCGAACAACTCCCCGTTAATTTTGAATTTAGAGCCAATCAGACATTTAACGACTTTTTCCCTGGCGGCAATCAAGAAGTTATTGACCATCTAAAAAAAAGCCTAGCGGGCATAGGTGAACAACAGGTATTTATCTGGGGTGACAAAGGGT
>JACXTQ010000058.1 GCA_016919605.1 Methylovulum sp. | reverse complement strand
GGCAGGAAGCCCGCTCTGCCGACCCCCGACAAAACCGAGGAGCGCAAGATTAAGCGGCAATCGGGCCGCCTTTTCTTTGGATACTTTCTTTTGGCGGAGCAAAAGAAAGTATCTCGCCTTCGGGTGCGAGAACCCGATTAAAAAATCATCGCGATAGCGATTCGTTATTACATTTTTCAATTTTGTAAAAATGACTGCGTAACATCAGTTATTAACGGAGGTCATTAGATATGCGTTTAAGTTCCCTAAAAAGTTTGGTGCTGGCAGTGTTGTCGGCAACGGCGTGTCCATTATTGGCGTTGGACGATCATCAGCCGCTACTAAAGCAACTGCATTTACCCGAAGGTTTCAGCCTTTCGGTGTATGCCGATGGTTTGCCCAATGCCCGTAGTATGGCGTTGGCCGATGACGGCACGGTGTTTGTCGGTACCGGGCGCGAAGGTAAGGTTTATGCCGTGCCTGATAGCAATGGCGATGGTGTGGCGGAGCCGCACCAACTTATCGCCCGTGGTTTGAATATGCCCAACGGTGTCGCGTATAAGGACGGTGCCTTGTATGTCGCCGCCATCAACCGTATCCTGCGTTATGATGCGATCAGCCAACAGTTGGCGCATCCGCCCGAACCGGTGGTGGTGTACGGCAAATTTCCTGAAGAGAAGCATCACGGTTGGAAATATTTGCGCTTTGGCCCGGATGGCAAGCTCTATACCGCTGTCGGTGCGCCGTGCAATATCTGCAATCCTGAGCAGGAGATTTACACTTCATTGGTCAGGCTTAACGCCGATGGCAGCGGGCTGGAAATTCTGGCGCGGGGCATCCGTAACACCGTCGGTTTTGACTGGCAACCACAGACACAAAGCCTCTATTTTAATGACAATGGCCGTGATTATTTGGGGGATGATGTGCCACCTGACGAATTGAACCGCTGGACGGCAAAAGGCGAGCATTTTGGTTATCCGTATTGCCACGGTGGCGACATAGCTGACCCTGAGTTTGCCGCCGATAAAAAATGCGCCGATTTTACCGCCCCGGTTTGGAAATATCCCGCCCATGTCGCCCCCTTAGGGATGCGTTTTTATCAAGGCGGGCAATTTCCACCTACCTATAAAAATCAGTTGTTCGTGGCCCAGCACGGCTCTTGGAACCGCACCGAACCGCAAGGCTATAAGGTGGTGCTGATGAAATTCGACCCGAAAGGCCAGGTGATCGCAGAAGAGGATTTTATGAGTGGCTGGTTGGACAAGCAGGGGGCAGTGTCAGGGCGGCCCGTGGATATTTTGGCTTTGCCGGATGGCGGCCTGCTGATTAGCGATGACAAAAATGGCCTGATCTATAAAGTGGTTTATCATGAGCCACAGTGATGGGAGCAATCGGTAAGGTTTTGTCTAAGAGAGGTTATTGCTAACGGGTAGCTAAAGTGTGGGTAAGCGGGTTGCCAGCCGCCGTGCATGAGCAGACTGTGCTAGGGGTGAATCGATAAGCCAGACGTTCAAATTTTGTCAAGGTTTTGTAAAGCTCGTGTTAGTATGTGGGTTTTAAAATCTATTGCAGGGCAGCGATGATGATTAATCCTAATGACGATTCGGCACACTATTTAATCAGCACGGTTTCCAAAAGGTCAGGGGTCAAATCTGATCTAGTCAGGGCGTGGGAGCGCCGTTATCAGGCGGTGACTCCGGCGCGGACGGCGGGCGGACACCGCGTTTATACGGCTGCGGACATCGCCCGGTTAAAATTGCTTAACCAGGCGACCAATAACGGCCATAGCATCAGCCAAATCGCCCGCTTGTCGTTGGAAGAGTTAAAGTTGTTAGTGAAAGATGTGGGCGGCGGCGAGGTGCCACCGGAGCCACCGCCTGACCATGCCAATAACCGCCTATACCTTGCCAAAGACTATATGGACAAGTGCTACACTGCGATATTGGCGTTTGATGCCACCGCCTTGGAAGTGCATTTTGAACATGCGATAGTGGAGCTGGGCACCGAAACGTTTATTGAAAATTTGCTGACCCCGTTGCTGACTAAAATCGGTGAGCGCTGGCGCATAGGCGAACTGCGTCCTGTCCATGAACACATGGCTTCGGCTATCATCCGCTCGCTCACTTACATTTTACGCAACAATAATCCCGTGTCCGCCCATGCACCACGAATGGTCGTGACCACGCCGCTGGGGCAACTGCATGAGTTGGGGGCGTTGCTGGCGGCGATCATTGCCGAGCTGAAAGGCTGGCAAGTCACCTATTTGGGGGCCAATTTGCCCTCTGAAGAAATTGCCGCCGCCGTCCGCTTTACCCAAGCCCGCGCCGTGACCCTGAGCATCAGTTTTGAGAGTGATGATCTGGTTATCCCCAAGGAAATTCGGCGCTTGAAAACCTTGTTGGGTGGGCGGACCGCGTTGATTGTGGGCGGTAGGGCGGCGGCCCATTATAAAGCGGTGCTGGATGAGGTTGGGGTTGTTAATATCCAAAGTTATGGGCATTTTCGTACTATCCTTGATGATTTGGCGGCACAGGACGGGTTGGCAGGTTAATGGACAACTTTTGGCAAAGCAAAAAACTGGCTGAGATGAGCCATGAAGAATGGGAATCCTTATGTGATGGCTGTGGCCAATGCTGTTTGCACAAGCTTGAGGACGAAGACACCGGACAAGTGGCTTTAACCCGCATTGCCTGTGATTTGTTAAACCTGAAAACCTGCCGTTGCCAGCATTATGACCAACGTAGCCAACGGGTGCCTGAATGCCTGGATTTGCGGCAATTGGATTTTTCTCTCTATAGCCGTTGGTTGCCAAAAACCTGTGCGTATCGTTTGTTGGGTGAGGGTAAGGATTTGCCCGACTGGCATCCTTTGGTGACGGGAACCACGGCGAGTGTGCGGGCGGCGGGGATGTTGGTGGGCGCTTATGCTAAAAAAGCCTCGAGGATGAAGCGTTCTGAGGATTATGAAGATTATATTATCGACTGGCTGGATTAGCCGTTGGCCGCTTATTCTTTGATGTTAATCATGATGCTGGCGCCATCGACCGACTTGCGCTTTTCAACCTCCGGTTCGGGTGAGTTAATCAAACCCCCTTTGAGCTGGAGCGGGGCTTCGCCGATTTTAGGCGGCGGGGCGAACAGCCCGTTGAATAAGGTCGGCTCATCATCGATGATCGTCGAGGTGGCGTTATTGTTATCGGGAGTCTTAAAAGGGATGCTCAAATCCAATGGTGGCGTGACGGGTACGGAGGCTGGAGCTGGCACTTCGAGGGCTTTTTTTTCGCCGCCACCTCTAGTGTGGTGGTGCGGCGGCGATTTAAAGCCACTTAGCAGTAACGCTAAGACGGTTATCAATGTCCTGATATAAAAAGTGTGCGTGTTCATAGTGGCTTTTTCATGGCGGTATGGAGGCTGTACAATCTAAATCCTAGGCGGATACAGATTATTATAGAACGATAATTGCCGTTAGGTTGCTAAAAAACGGGCTAATTTAAGAAAGGATTGTGCGTCAGGATGGTCAGGTGATGATGGTGTCTATAACCCCAGCGGAAAGCAAATGCCTTAAAAAAAATTATTTCTGGCCGTCCACATAGAGACAGATTAAGTCGCCTAGGGTTCGATAGCGCCTTGAGGTATCACTATGTTCTCTACGGCACCCCAGTCATTATGAACGGCAGAAGAGGTTAAGCACGGTGTTTTGCCTAATTGTTATCGAATATCCCGACTCGGATGGGTCGGTGCCACACATCAAGCAAATCGGCGCTGAGGCGGCGGGCTGGCTGGGTTATCAGGTAGATGAGGTGTTGGCCAAACCAGTGGCGCTGATTTGTGCCGCCAGCAATGCCACCGTGCTTTGGCAAGCGGCGGTCACTGCCGCCGCTTGCGGCCTGCCATTTTCCTATGAGTTGCTCAACCAACGCCAACAGCCATTGCCCGTAGTGATAAGCGCATCGTTGTTGTTTGCCCAAGCGGGGGCCGTGGGTGATTTGGCCCTGCATATTGCCCTGCCCGATAGCGATAACCCAGCGCAATGCCATGCTGTAGAATCGGCGTTGACTGAAAGCGAGGCGCGTTTTCGGCAAATGGCGGAGATGACTGGCGAATGGTTGTGGGAACAAAACCCGGAAGGGGTTTACATTTACAGCAGCACGGCGGTGCAGCAGATTTTGGGCTATAAACCGGCCGAGGTATTAGGCAAGCACTACACGCGCTTTTTAAGCCAAGAAAGGACAAGCGCATTAGATCATAATGCGGGTAGCCAACAGCCCTTTTATAACCTGCTTAATGACCATCGCCATAAAGACGGCCATCACGTTGTTACCGAATCGACGGGCCTGCCGCTGTTTGATATGGCTGGCCAATTGCTCAAATGGCGCGGGGTTGACCGTGACATCACCGCGCAAAAATATTATCACGATGCCCTGATCGCCAGTGAACGGCGCACCCGCCTGATTATCGAAAGCTCCACCAATGCCATTGTCATCATGGATGCGGACGGGCTAATCACCGACTGGAACTTGCAAGCGGAAAAAATCTTCGGTTGGACTGTCGAGGAAGCTATCGGCCAAGCCTTAGTGGCCCTGATCGTACCGCCACGGTTACGCCCAGTCTTCCTGCAAGGGCTGAAATTGTTTTTGCATACCGGCATCGGCTCGTGGCTGAACACGCTG
>JACXTQ010000009.1 GCA_016919605.1 Methylovulum sp. | reverse complement strand
TTTGGTTCCTGTCGTTTATGTGTGGTGCAGATTGAAGGCGGGCGTGGTATGCCTGCGTCCTGCACTACGCCCGTCGGCGAAGGCATGAAAGTCGTCACTCAAAATAAAAAACTCGCGGACGTGCGTCGCGGCGTGATGGAACTGTATATTTCTGACCACCCATTAGATTGTTTAACCTGTTCAGCCAATGGCGATTGCGAATTGCAAGACATGGCGGGCGCGGTCGGTTTACGCGAAGTGCGTTATAAACCAGTCACCACCCATTTAAATGCTGAAAAAGACAACAGCAACCCGTATTTCAGTTTTGATCCCAGCAAATGTATCGTTTGCTCACGTTGCGTGCGTGCCTGTGAAGAAACCCAAGGCACATTTGCATTGACGATTGACGGACGCGGCTTTGATTCCAAAGTATCGCCCAGTCAAAATCAGGACTTTTTAAGTTCCGAATGCGTATCGTGCGGCGCGTGTGTCCAAGCCTGTCCAACTGCCACGCTGATGGAAAAATCGGTTATCGAACACGGTCAACCAGAACACGCGATTGTTACTACTTGCGCCTATTGCGGTGTCGGCTGTTCATTCCGCGCGGAAATGAAAGGCGAACAAGTCATTCGCATGGTGCCGAACAAAGACGGCAAAGCCAACCACGGGCATTCTTGCGTCAAAGGCCGTTTTGCCTTCGGTTATGCAACCCACAAAGACCGCATCACCAAACCGATGATTCGCGCCAGCATCAAAGACCCATGGCAGGAAGTTAGCTGGGACGAGGCGATTAACTACGCCGCCTCCGAAATGAAACGCATCCAAGCCAAATACGGCAAGGACTCCATCGGCGGCATCACCTCCTCACGTTGCACCAACGAAGAGACCTATTTGGTGCAAAAGCTGATCCGTGCTGGCTTTGGCAACAACAACGTGGACACCTGCGCCCGTGTTTGCCACTCCCCGACCGGTTATGGCTTAAAACAAACCTTTGGTGAATCGTCAGGCACCCAAGATTTTGATTCGGTGATGAAAGCCGATGTGATTGTGGTTATCGGAGCCAACCCCACTGACGGCCATCCGGTGTTTGGCTCTTTCATGAAGAAACGCTTGCGCCAAGGCGCAAAACTGATCGTGGTTGACCCGCGCGAAATCGACTTGGTCAAAACCCCACATGTCCAAGCGTCCTACCATTTGAAATTGCGTCCTAGCACCAACGTCGCCTTGATTAACGCACTGGCCCATGTCGTAGTTACCGAAAACCTGACTGACGATGCCTTTGCCAGCGAACGCTGTGACGTGGCCTCTTATAACAAATGGAAAACCTTTATCGCCGACCCCAGACATGCCCCAGAAGCGAGTGAATCCATTACCGGTGTACCGGCGGCACAAGTCAGGGCAGCGGCCAGATTGTATGCCCAAGCAGGTAACGGGGCCATTTATTACGGCTTAGGCGTAACCGAACACAGCCAAGGCTCCACTATGGTTATCGGCATTGCCAACTTGGCGATGGCGACCGGCAACTTAGGCCGTGAAGGCGTGGGTGTCAACCCGTTACGCGGCCAAAACAACGTGCAAGGCTCTTGTGATATGGGTTCGTTCCCGCATGAGTATCCAGGCTACCGTCATGTAGGCAACCCAGAAACCCAACAATTGTTTGAAAAGGCTTGGAATGCCGAACTCAGCATTAATCCGGGTCTGCGTATCCCTAACATGTTTGATTCGGCGATGGACAAAACCTTTATGGGCCTGTATGTCGAAGGTGAAGACATTGCCCAATCCGATCCTGATATCCAACATGTCCATGCCGCCTTGCGGTCTATGGAATGCGTCATCGTCCAAGACCTGTTCCTGAACGAAACCGCCAAATTTGCCCATGTCTTCTTGCCTGGCGCGTCTTTCTTGGAAAAAAGCGGCACCTTCACCAATGCCGAGCGGCGTATTTCGCCCGTGCGTAAAGTGATGACCCCGTTGGCCGGTTATCAGGATTGGGAAATCACCCAATTGCTGTCAAACGCGATGGGCTATCCGATGAATTACAGCCATCCGTCTGAAATCATGGCGGAAATCGCCGCCCTGACCCCAACGTTTGCCGGAGTCAGTTACGAAAAAATTGATGAGCTGGGCAGCGTCCAATGGCCTTGTAACGATGAGTCGCCAGAAGGCACGCCGATCATGCACGTTGAAGAATTTATGCGTGACAACGGTAAAGGCTTGTTCATGTTGACCGATTATGTCGCCACACAAGAGCGTGTCACCCCGATGTTCCCGCTCATCCTGACCACTGGCCGCATCTTGTCGCAATACAATGTCGGCGCCCAAACCCGCCGTACCGAGAATAACCAATGGCATTCGGAAGACCGCTTGGAAATCCATCCACATGATGCCGAAGACCGTGGCCTGAACACGGGTGACTGGGTCGGCATTAAAAGCCGTGCCGGTGAAACCGTGTTACGCGCCCTGGTCAGTGAGCGGGTACAACCAGGCGTGGTGTACACCACCTTCCATTTCCCCGAATCCGGCGCCAACGTCATCACCACCGACAACTCGGATTGGGCGACCAACTGTCCTGAGTATAAAGTGACGGCGGTACAAGTCACGAAAGTCAGCCATTTGTCACAATGGCAAGAAAACTACCAAGACTTTAGTGAAACACAATTGGATTTGCTGGCACAAGGCATGAGCCATGGCTAATGGCCCGTCCTTAGAATTAGGATGGCCCAGTTACCAACAAAGCACCGTGGAGCGCTGGCATAACAACCAGCGTTCCGAAGAGCTTGACTACATCGCCGAAGAAGTTCCCATCGCCTTGGTTTACAATGGCATACCGCATGTGGTCATGCTGGCGACACCTACCAATTTGGAAGAATTCGCCTTGGGTTTTAGCATCACCGAAGGCATTATTGGCGACCCGCAAGAATTGCTGTCCACGCGGGTATACAACCGCGCCAACGGCATTGAAGTCCAGCTAAAAATCCCTGAACAACGCTTTTCCTGCCTGTCCGATAAAGGCCGCAACCTCACCGGACGCACTGGTTGCGGATTATGTGGCGCCAGCACCCTAAAGCAGGCGATACGCCAGCCACCACCGGTGCATGGCAATCTACAGGTCACGTCCGATGAGCTTATCGGTGCCTTGGCCGAGGTCAAACAGCGGCAAAAACTCAATAAATTGACCGGCTCCGTCCATGCCGCCGCGTGGGCGGTACCAGGGCACGGTATTGTTGACTTGCGTGAAGATGTCGGGCGGCATAACGCCTTGGACAAGCTCATTGGCCTATTGCTGAAAAGCAAGCGCGACCTCAGCGCGGGCTTTGTTATTGTCACTAGCCGCGCCAGTTACGAAATGGTGCAAAAAACCGCTTTTGTCGGCATCACCTTGCTGGCCGCCATTTCCGCGCCCACGGGGCTGGCCATCCGTTTGGCCAACGACACCGGCGTGACGCTGATTGGCTTTGCGCGTGACCGGCAACATGTCGTGTATACCCATCCGCAACGTTTATTACACCCTCACCATACTTAAAAAAATAGATATAGCAGACCATGAAAACAGACAGACTCATCAAAATGGCTAATGACATCAGCGATTTTTTTAATGCCGAGCCGGACAAGGAAGTCGCCGCCGAAGGCGTAAAAAACCACCTTATGCGCTCATGGGAACCGAGAATGCGACTAGCCATCATTGCCCATTACCAAAACGGCGGCGAAGGCTTGAGCGAGTTGGCTAAGGTGGCGGTAGGAAGATTGGGTTAAGCGTTAACAGGCCACCAGTCTCACTATGATGAGACTTGGACGGCCTTATATCCATATAGATGGCCGATGAGAGCAGGGCCATACCCTACTTGGCGGGTTTGTTTCGTGTTTTGCCTTCAAACACTAAGGATCTCATTGATTTCCTCAGGCGAAACGTGATAACCGCTATGCTGTTGATAAGTTTGGGCGGATAAAGTTATCTGTTCCATTAAACCTTTATCTTGCAGGATAGCATTTGTTTCGTCAGAAATAATTTCATCGTTATCGTCATCAACAAGCACTAACACTTCTACCGTTTTGCCCTTTAAAAAAGGCAAAGGCCGACTTAAATTAAGTTGTTGCGGATTTTCCAGCGTGAGCGTTTCTTTATAGGCATACATAACAATTTTCCTAAAGAGCTTTAGAGTCGCATCGTAAACCACCCAAACTACTAAATCTAGCTATTTTCCAGGCGGATTATCATAAAAAACCCGCCAAAGCTTCCGACTTGACGGGTTTATCAGCACCGCCTAAACGGCTCGGCCTTAGTTTACCGAAGCCTGATAGGTAACGGTAAAATCGTGCAAATAACCCAATTCCACCGGCAACCTTTCCGTATTGCCGGGCTTGAAGCCATTCACCCCCACCCGCGACAAGTAAAACACCTGATCGGGCATATACTGGCCTGTGGCGCGGATTTCACCTTGAAAACCATAACGGTTGCGCAACAGCCAAGCGTGGGAAAACAATCGGCCATCGGCGAAATCAGGGAAATCCAACTCAACCAAGGCGATTTTGTCCAAATCCCCGGCAATATCGGCGACATTATCAGCGGGGCTGATGCGTATGCCCAATTTGCCGTCATGAGCCAACAACTGCGCTTTATCCTGTTGCCAACGGCTTAAGGACACGCTGATGTCACCCGCCGCCACTTCGGCATCATCGGCCAACGATTGCCAGTTGTCGTCAATAATTTGGCTGTCTTTAATGACTTGCATATACTTGCTCCTTGAAAGGGTCGATACCTACCCGTTTTACCATGTCCAGAAAGCTTTCGTCTTCGAGGCGTTGCTTGACGTAGACTGACAGTATTGTCGTGACCGCTTGGGTTATGTCGGTTTTGGCGACCGCAGGCCCCAAACGTTCACCGATGGCGGCCTCATTTTCGGACGAACCGCCCAACGTCAGCTGATACCATTCGGTGCCTTTTTTATCGACCCCCAAAATGCCGATGTGGCCGACGCTTTGGTGCGCACAGCCGTTCATACAGCCGGACATATTGATTTTGACATCGCCAATGTCATGCAGATAATCCATATCATCCAACGCGTCATTGATTTCTTTGGCAATGCCGATAGAACCGGCATTGGCGAGCGAGCAAAAATCCAAACCAGGGCAGCAAATCATGTCAGTGACCGTGCCGATATTGGGCGTGGCCAACTGTAGCTCAACCAATTGTTGCCACAAACCAAATAAATCCGCTTGTTTGACATCGGAAAAAATCAGGTTTTGGCGGTGGGTGGTGCGCAATTCGCCAAAGCTGTACACGTCCGCCAAGTCGGCGACGGCATCCAATTGCGTGTCAGTGATGTCGCCAGGCGGCACCTCAGGGGCTTTTAGCGACAGGAACACGGCACGGTAGCCGGGTATCTTATGGCTAACGGTATTGTATTTATACCACTTGGCAAACGCCGTGTTGTCCTGCAAGTGCTGGCCGAACGTCAGGTCGGCCGCCGCCTCAGTCTCGTAAGCGGGCAAGCTGAAATGGCCTTTAATCGCTTCGATATGGGCGGCTGACAATTCCATGCCATCTTTAATCCGCGCCCATTCGGCCTCGACCATCTCGGTAAAGGCTTCCAAGCCCGTCTCCTTAACGAGAATTTTAATCCGCGCCTTGTATTTGTTGTCGCGGCGGCCAAACAGGTTATAAATCCTGAGGATAGCCTCCAAATAAGACAACAAGTCCTTTTTTTCCAAAAAGGGCCGGATCACTTGGCCGATGATGGGGGTACGCCCTAAGCCGCCGCCCACCAAAATCCTAAAACCGATCTCCCCCGCGTCATTTTTGACTAAATGCACGCCAATGTCATGGAATTGGGTGGCGGCACGGTCATGCGCCGCACCGCTAACGGCGATTTTAAATTTACGCGGCAGATAATCAAACTCAGGGTGCAGCGTCGTCCATTGGCGGATAATTTCGCAATACGGGCGCGGGTCTTCCAACTCATCGACCGCCACCCCGGCCAAATGGTCGGACGTGGTGTTACGCATGCAATTGCCGCTGGTTTGGATAGCGTGCATTTGCACGGTCGCCAATTCTGCCAAAATATCCGGCACTTGTTCCAGCTTAGGCCAATTATATTGGACGTTTTGACGGGTGGTGAAATGGCAATAGTTTTTGTCGTAAGTGCGGGCGATATGCGCCAATTTGCGCACTTGTACCGAACTGAGCAAACCGTAAGGAATGGCGACCCGCAACATGGGCGCATGGGTTTGGATATAAAGCCCGTTTCTAAGGCGCAGGGCGCGGAACTGGTCGGCATCCAGCTCGCCTTGCAAATACTTTTCGGTTTGCCGTCTAAACTGGGCGACCCGTTCATTGACAAGGGTTTGGTCTATTTCGTTATACTGATACATGATGCGTGTTTGGGATACCTTTCAGGCGATAAATCAGGGCTATCCATCATATACTCTGCTTCATAAAATGACAAAATTTATTAGATGGTGATACCATTAAGTGTTAAATTTTGCGTATTTGTTCAAATTATACTTAAACAGAGAGGAGGATATATTGTGGTTCGTTTTTTATTGGTAACACTACTAGTTATGCTAGTGCCGCAGTTGGCAATGGCGGAAACGGAGGGGTTTGCTAACCTTGACATGACCGGCACCCAACGGGGCATTTATACCGTATTGATTTTTATCATCGCTTACGGTTTTGTGATGACCGAAGAATTTACGCATTTGCGTAAATCCAAACCGGTCATATTGGCGGCGGGCATCATCTGGGCGCATGCGGCTATTTTGGCGCAGCAAAAAGGGGTGCCTGCTGAAGAAATGCACGCGGCTTTTGAGCATGATTTGAAAGAATATGCCGAGCTGATGCTGTTTTTGCTGGTCGCCATGACCTATATCAACAGCATGGCCGAACGTAACGTGTTTGAAGCGTTGCGTTCATGGTTGGTCAGAAGACAATTTGGCTACCGTAAATTGTTTTTGATTACGGGTATCATCACGTTTTTCTTATCATCCGTAGCGGACAACCTGACAGCGGCGCTGTTGGTCGGTGCGGTGGTGCTGGCGGTGGGTTCTGACAATCCTAAGTTTGTCAGCATCGGTTTTGTCAACTTGGTGATTGCCGCAAATGCGGGCGGGGCGTTTTGTCCGTTTGGCGACATTACCACCTTGATGGTTTGGCAAGCCGAATATGCCGAATTCTTCGATTTCTTCAGATTGTTCGTCCCTTCACTGGTCAACTATGCGGTGCCAGCGGCGGTGATGTATTTTGCCGTACCCGATGAGCAACCCAAAGAAACCACCGAAGAAGCCGTCCGGTTAAAATACGGTGCAATCCAAATTTGCGTGATGTTCCTGTTCACCATCGCCACCGCAGTCAGCTTTAAACAAGCCCTGCACTTGCCACCGTTCATGGGTATGATGGTGGGCTTGTCCGCGTTGATGCTGTACGGCTATTACATTAAAGTCGCGCACACCCCAGCAGGCGAAGAAGGCTTTGATATTTTCAACAAAGTCCGCCATGCCGAATGGGATACGTTGTTGTTCTTCTTTGGCGTAGTCTTCGCGGTCGGTGGTTTGGGTTATATCGGCTATCTGGAATTGTTGTCCAGCGCCATGTACCAAGGCTTAGGCCCCACCACCGCCAACATTATGGTCGGTTTGATTTCGGCGATTGTTGACAACATCCCCGTTATGTTCGCGGTCTTGAACATGGGCGTGGATATGGACTTGTACCAATGGTTATTGGTGACATTAACCGCTGGTGTCGGTGGTTCGTTATTATCGGTCGGTTCAGCAGCTGGAGTTGCCTTAATGGGTCAGTCTGACCATAAGTACACTTTCTTTAGCCATCTGAAATGGACACCTGCGATTGCCGCAGGTTATGCCGCCAGTATTTTCACCCATTATTTGATTAATGGCTGATAGGCGGCTTTGCACCGCGCCAGTGGCGCGGTGCGATTGCTAGAACAAGGCCTTATGACGGTGCTAACTGGCATAAGGCCTTTTCCATTACGGCACACCCTTTCATTAGGCAACGCCCCATAAGGCCTAGCCACTTCGCTAGCCATTAAGCCAAGCCTTTCCTACCTAACGCCGACGAGCGGCTTAACTTAATGGCGGTT
>JACXTQ010000008.1 GCA_016919605.1 Methylovulum sp. | reverse complement strand
GGCACGCCCCGCCCCTAGCCGCCCAAAACCGCCAACGGTGATTAGCGAGCCTGTGGTGGCAACTAAGCCCATTATCAAACTTTGCGATAGCGATCCGCAATGTAACGCGGCCAGCCGTGAAGAAAGTTTACAAAGTTGGCGTATCGGTTTGCTTGATCCGGTTTTTAATCCCCAGCAAGAGCAAGTGTTTAATGCGTTAGCGAAACAGTTTAGCCAAGACCCTTGGGGCAATTGCATGGCCCCTGTGGGTACCCAAAAAAACTTTACGCCAGTGAATCGCTTGCGGGAGCGTTTTCCGATGGATGTTAAATCCAACTATTCGGAAATATTTGATAATGAAATCGGCAATTATTCGGGCGATGTGGAAATGAACCGCGCCGACCAACACGCCCAGTCCCATGCCGCCAATTATGACAGCGTCTCCGAAACGTTGGATTTGCAAGGCGATGTTTATTACAGCGATGACGAAGTGGCCTTGCACAGCGATTCGGCAACCTTAAAACTGGCGACCGACCAGGCCAAATTGCGTGACACTCTGTTTGTATATCCGATGGCGCCCTTGCGCGGCCATGCCAAGGCGGTGTTTCGCGATGACAAAAGCCTGTCCCATTATCAGGATGTGACTTACACCAGTTGTCGACCCGGCAATCAAGATTGGGCGATCCATGCCTCTGAGCTAAAGTTGAATAAAATAAAAGGTAAAGGCTCGGCAAAAAATGCTTGGCTTGAATTTAAAGGCACGCCGATTTTCTATTCGCCTTATCTGAGTTTTCCGATTGATAACAGGCGGCTGTCCGGTTTTCTTGCCCCCGTGTTTGGCAATACCCAGACTGGTGGCTTTCATCTATCCACGCCGTATTACTGGAATTTGGCCCCTAATTACGATGTTATCCTTAAGCCTAAGTATTTTTCTAAACGCGGCTATTTGTTAGGTGGTGATTTTCGCTACCTGACCGAACAATCACGCGGTAAAATCTTATTGGAATACATGCCGAATGACGAAGTCCTTACCCGCGCCCGCTATCAAGGCTCGCTAAAAAATTCCACCCAGTTTACGCCTAACATCAGCGCCAATCTGGATTTGAATTATGTGTCGGACAAAAACTATTTTGCCGAATTGGGTAACGCCTTAAGCTTCCCGAATTTCAGTTTCGTCAAAAGCCAAGCGGATATCAATTATATTCGCGAGGGCGTGGCCCTTACCGCCCGTGCCGAAAACTACCAAACAATTGACCCCACGTTATCGGGCAATCAAATCCCTTACCGCCGTTTGCCGCAAATTAACCTGAACTTGACGCATTCGTTTAATAAATTGCCTTTGGACACAACGCTTGAAAGCGAGTCGGTGTATTTCCAGCATAACAGTTTGGTCAATGGACAGCGCTTTAATTTTAAGCCATCGGTCAGTTTGCCCATGCAAACCGCCAGTGCTTATCTAACCCCGAAACTATCGTTGCAGCATACCAATTATGTGTTGACCAACCAAACTTCCGCCGGTTTACCTAAAGAGGTGTCCAGAACAGTGCCGATTATGTCGGCGGACACCGGCCTGTATCTGGAGCGCGAGTTTAATGTCGCCGATAAGACGCTGTTGCATACCTTAGAGCCTCGGCTATTTTATCTGTACATCCCGAAAACCAACCAAAACCAAATCCCTTTGTTTGACACCTCGGTTTACGATTTTTGGTACAGCAATATGTTCCGCGAAAACCGCTTCAGTGGCTCTGACCGTATCCAAGATGCCAATCAAATCACCACCGCGCTTACCTCGCGGTTGGTTGATCCGGTTACTGGGCTGGAACGCTTAAAATTGAGCATCGGTGAGATTTTTTATTTCCGCAATCGCGAAGTGACCTTGTGCGGCGATTACCCCTCTGCGTTATGCACCATTAGTCCAGTGGAAACTCAGCCAACTTCGCCATTGGTGACGGAAATGAGTTCACAATTCAATCGCCATGTCAGCGTTGATTCGGGTATCCAATGGGATCCTAGCAGCAACAAAATTGTCCGTGGTAAGGCGACTATCCATCTGACCAAAGAGCCGGGGCAAGTGCTGAATTTGGGTTATCTGTATCGGCTTAACCCGCTCATTCCTAACCGTAGCAATGACATTACCCAAAGCGATATGTCTTTTCATTGGCCTATCTATAATAACTGGTCGATGGTGGGGCGCTGGCAATATTCTTGGCTGTATAATAGTACCCAAGACGGCTTTATCGGGCTGGAAAAAGAGAACTGTTGCTGGCGGTTCCGTATTATTGGTCGCCAGTACCTCAATAGCATCAACGTCATCAATAGCACTGATGTCCTGAGCAACAACACTGTCGAAGGCACAACCACTTCGGGCATCTTCTTTCAGGTAGAACTGAAAGGCTTGACCGGAGTGGGCGAGCAATTGGACGATTTCTTCGTGAAAAGTATTTATGGTTACCGGAAACCGGGCAGATAATGATTAAACACACACCCACCGCCGCTTTTTTATTGTCCGTTATGCTTTGGGGCCTATCCGGCAATTTTTGCGCCCAAGCGCAAACGTTGGATCGCATTGTCGCCGTGGTTGAAGATGATGTGATTTTAGAGCAGGAATTGCAAAAAGAAGTCAACGTTATCGTCCAGCGCATCGCCGCCAGCAAAACGCAAATGCCCCCTGAATCGGTGTTGCGCAAACAAGTGCTGGAAAAAATGATTGTCGATAAACTACAACGGCAAATGGCGGACAGAGCGGGTATCTCCATCAGTGAAGACCAGCTCAACAGCTCGGCCGCCGATATAGCCCAGCGCAACAATATGAGCTTGGAGCAATTTCGCTCAGAACTTGAAAAGCAAGGCATGTCCTATAAAGGCTTTTTGGAGAACATGCGCGATGAAATTGCCATTAACCAATTACGTGGGCGGGAAATTGGTGGGCGCATTAAAGTCACCGAGCAAGAAGTTGACCATTATTTGGAAACCCAAGGCAAGGTCGGCGCGGATGACACTATCCAATATCATTTGGGGCATATCCTAGTTGCCTTGAAAGAGGGGGCTTCGGCGGATGAAATCCAAAAAGCCCAGCGTGAAGCTAACGATTTGGTGAAAAAATTGCGCGGTGGGGCTGATTTTGCCCAAGCCGCCATCAGCCATTCGGATGATGCCAACGCCCTGAAAGGGGGGGATTTGGGCTGGCGCACTACCAGTACTTTACCCACTATTTTTAGTGGCGGTATCAATCAAATGCACACGGGCGACATCAGTGAGCCTATTCGTAGCGCCAGTGGTTTCCATATTATCAAGATGATAGAAAACAAAGGGCTGGACAACCATATCATTACCAAAACCAAAGTCCGTCATATCCTGATTAAAACCAATGAATTGATTGACGATGCGGAAGCACGCAAACGTCTGTTCGGTTTAAAGGCTCGGATTATGGATGGCGATGATTTTGCCGCGTTAGCCCGCTCACATTCCGATGACAAAGGCTCGGCCTTAAAAGGCGGCTCGCTAGATTGGGTATCGCCCGGCGATTTGGTTAAGCCATTTGAAGAGGCCATGAACAAATTGAACGTCAAGCAAGTTAGCGACCCTGTGCAAAGCCAATTTGGCTGGCATTTGATCCAAGTGCTTGATCGTGAGAATAAGGACAATAGCGTCGAATATCGCAGGAACCAAGTTAGGGATGCACTGAGAAAACGTAAAATTGAAGAAGAAACCGAATTGTGGATACGCCGCTTGCGTGATGAAGCCTATGTGGAAATCAATCCGGCCAGGCTTTAGCCTTACCCACCTTCTTCGGG
>JACXTQ010000057.1 GCA_016919605.1 Methylovulum sp. | reverse complement strand
TCTCCCGATACTGTTTATAAGTGGCATATACCGCGTCAAGCAATTCCGCCCGTTCATCCAATTTATCGGCAATACGATAAGATAGGATGGTAATAAGCCCGCCAAAATTTTGCTTGTTTTGTGGCAATATTTTTAAATAGGCGTAGGTCACGACAAACAAATCATCGCTGGAATAATCACGAGCTGAGGCATTGAACAAATTATTGGTCAAATAAACATTGTCGTTGAGCTTATTCTTGTTAAGCTGGTAACGTAGGAATAGCTTGCTAATATCCAAAACACTTTCCCCAACGATCAATTTTGCTGTGCTTAACGCTGGGATACCGACACTCTGCACAGGAAAACTTACCACTAATTTCTCGCCTGGAGCAGCTTGGACATTGCAGGTGATAGAAAATTCGCTATGGTCATGGCAGGAGATCCTAAGCTCACAGCTATCCAATGTTATGGGAGGTTTAGTAGGCGGCTCGAGTTCGAGGACGAACTCCAAGCCGCGCAATTTAACAACAGGTTGCCCAGCAACACTTGCAATTTCAGTCATAGAATCACTAGTAGGCTAGGGTTTTACCAGCGCAAACTGGGTGGTCTTAACGAAGGCGACGGCCTCTTGCCCCACCACCAAGCCTAATGATTTCAGCGAGCTGGTAGTGATGATGGAAGAAATAATGACGGCGGCGGTGTCCAATTCAATTTCCGAGAGGACATCATGCGTATGGATATTCCTAATCTTGCCTTTGATCTGGTTATTGTTATTAACGTCAGACATGTTCATAAGTTTTCCCCTGAAGTGGTTGGGTGGTTGTTGCTCTATAGTACTAAAAGCAACAACAGTGCCACTATGAATTATGATTAATAATCAAATAAATAGGATTTTTTGTAGAAGGGGGGTGTGTTGCTGTGTAAGCAGGTTGTGATGATTTGGTGTTGTTATATCAGCAGATTTCATAAACCCCGTCCACACCAAAACCAATAGGTTTGTCCAAATTTTCGAATGGCAAGAGAAGTCTTATGGCCATCAAAAACTGAATCAGGCGTATTCCGTCAGTTTGCCAAGGATTTTGATATACTGGTAGGGCGTTGGGTTTGATGTTGCATATCATATTGCAATTGCTTTCCAATTTTTGCCAATTTTGCCCTATAATTTCCGATTACTGGTTGGCGTTTCTTGATACCCCCTTAAGCAAAACTATAAACACCTGACCGATAGTTGACACTAACGCCTACTATCATTACTTTTTTGTTAATACCCTGGACATCCGTGGATTTAGAATTTCCCCCCCTTTCTTCCGATGCGCTGCCGCCTGCAAGGCTGCGCGAAATCCCTTACAACTACACCTCGTTTTCCGACCGTGAAATAGTTATCCGCCTGCTCGGCGAAGACAACTGGCTGATTCTGGATTCTTTGCGTGAAGAAAGGGTGACAGGCCGTTCCGCGCGGATGCTCTACGAAGTGCTGGGCGATATATGGGTAGTACAGCGCAACCCCTACCTAGAAGACGATTTGCTGGACAACAGTAGCCGCCGCCGCGCCTTATTGGAAGCGTTGCGCCATCGCTTACGGCAAATTGAAAACCGCCATGCCGAGTTTGAAAACGAAGATACCGACCGCGCCCGGCGTGTCGCCCAACTGATAAAAGCCGCGCACCAAGCCATCGATGCCTTTGAAGCCCATTTTGGCCGCACCCAAGACATGCGCCGCAAAGCCCTGGCCTTGCTGTCGAAACACACCCGCAAAGACAATATTTGTTTTGATGGCTTCGCCCGTGTCTCCCACGTCACCGATGCCACCGACTGGCGGGTCGAATACCCGTTCGTGGTGCTATACCCGTCCACCGAAGACGAAGTCGGGCAACTGGTGCGCGACTGCATCAAGCTAGGCTTGACCATCATCCCGCGTGGCGGTGGTACTGGCTACACCGGCGGAGCCGTACCACTGACCCCCTACGCCGCCGTCATCAACACCGAAAAGCTCATTGACATTGGCAAGGTAGACCCAGCCACCAGTTTGCCGGGTGTCGAACAAACCTACGCCACCATTTACACCGGCGCAGGCGTGGTGACACGGCGAGTTATGGATGTCGCCGATAATGCCGGACTGGTGTTCGCCTGTGACCCCACCTCGGCGGACGCATCCTGCATCGGCGGCAACGTCGCCATGAACGCGGGTGGTAAAAAAGCCGTGTTATGGGGTACAGCCTTAGACAACCTGCTGTCTTGGCGGATGGTGACACCGGACGGCAACTGGCTGGAAGTCGAACGCTTCAACCACAACCTCGGCAAAATCCACGACCAAGACCAAGTCAGCTTCACCCTCAAACGCTTTGATGCCAGCGGGCGGCAACTGCTGTCCGAAGAACCGCTGGTCATTCCGGGCGCACAGTTTCGCAAAGGCGGCTTAGGCAAAGATGTCACCGACAAATTTCTCGGCGGCTTGCCCGGCATCCAAAAAGAAGGCTGTGATGGCATCATCACCTCCGCCCGTTGGATATTGCACAAAATGCCCCCGCATACCCGCACCTTCTGCCTGGAGTTTTTCGGCCAAGTGCGCGAAGCCGTACCGGCGATTGTCGAAATCCGCGATTATCTAGCCGCCTTACCCAAAAGCGGGGCCATGCGGGTGATGCTGGCAGGGCTTGAGCATCTGGACGAGCGCTACGTCAAAGCCGTAGGCTACGCCCCCAAAGCCAAAAATCATGGCCGTCCTAAAATGGTGCTGGTCGGTGACATAGTCGGCGATGATGAAAACCAAGTTGCCTTGGCGGCCTCCGAAGTGGTGCGGCTGTGCAACGCCCGCAACGCCGAAGGCTTTATCGCCGTCAGCCCCGACATGCGCAAGAAATTTTGGCTGGATCGAGCGCGTACCGCCGCCATCGCCAAACACACCAACGCTTTTAAAATCAACGAAGACGTGGTTATCCCCTTGCCGCGCATGGGCGATTACTGCGATGGTATCGAACGCATCAACATCGAACTGTCGCTGCGCAACAAACTGCAATTGTGCGATGCCCTCAGCGTCTTATTGGCAGGGGATTTGCCGCTACGCTCCTATGAAGACACCGTCAACAAAGCCGAATTGCTCGGCGACCGTTGCGAATTAGCCTTACAGGCCATCGAACAAGTGCGCCAACGCTGGCGGTGGGCTTATCAACACCTCGATTTGCCCTTACCGGAAGCCGAAGCCCAATTCAGCGACTATGGCATTACTGTCGGCCCCTTAAGCAACCAGACCGAACAGCCCACCTTATTCCACCGCATCCAAGACCACTCCTTGCGCATCTCGTGGAAACAGGAACTGTTACCGCGCTTGCAGGTGATATTTGACGGCGACAACTTCCGCCCCAT
>JACXTQ010000056.1 GCA_016919605.1 Methylovulum sp. | reverse complement strand
CCGTCAATACGTCGGTCAACAAACCAAAGCCCCACGCGTGGAAAATCCCCACCCGTTCAGGAAAGCCCACCGACCAGTAAATCAGCACCATCAGTACCCAGTCAGGGTTATAGATTGCCAGATCAAACGGCCAAGGGGCAATGCGCAAGCACATGGCAACGGCAATGCTCAGGATAATGCGGCCAACGCCGTAATGCTCATTCATGGGGTTTCTCGGTGGCCGCAGAGGGGGTTGCCGCCGTTTCCGGTTTGACAGTCAGGGGCACGGGGGCAGTTTTGCTCCAGACAATCATCAGCTCGCGGTTACGGTCAAGTTTGGCGGTTGGGGTGGCGGTGATGCTGGCAAAGGCTTTGTTGGGTTGGGAGGTGAACTCGTCCACGGTGGCGACTGGATAACCTTGCGGAAATGTGCCACCCAAGCCGGAGGTGATTAGCAAATCGCCCGGGCGGATGTCGGCATTGCTGGGCAAAAATGGCAGCAGCAAGCGGTTAAGTTCGCCGCTGCCGACCGCTATCGTCAACAGCCCATTGCGGTTGACTTGTACGGGTATGGCATGGTTGGGGTCAGTAATCAGCATGATTTCCGAGCTTAAGGGCAGGGCGCGGAATACTTGCCCGACCACGCCGTTGGCATCTAACACCGGTTGCTGGGGGTGCACGCCAAAACGGGTGCCTTTGTTGACCACCACAATATGTTCGTAAGGGGCCATTTTGACCGACAGCAATTCGGCAATCAGCACTTGTTCACCTAGTTTGAACGAATTTTCCAGCAAGGCCCGTAAGCGGATATTTTCTTTTTCCAAGGCTTCCAATTTCAGCAAACGGGTTTGCTGGACCAGTTGCTCTTGTCGCAAGCGTTCGTTGTCGGCTTTTAAGGTCGTATAAGAGTTCATCGAATCGTTGGTCTGTTCCAGCAAGGTAGTGGGCAAGTCCACCAGATGTTTCAACGGCTCAATCAATAGCGACAAGGTGGCGCGTAAAAAATCCAATTGTTGGCTCCGCTGTTCGGTGACCAATAAGGCGACCGAGGCGAGCACCGCCACAAGCAAACGGGTATTGAGGGAAGGGCCGGTGGCAAATAACAGTTTTATGGTCGTAGTCCTCGGTGTAGGCTGGGGTTGCGTAGGGAGGGGCGCATGTCTACGCTGACAGGATAAGGCCGTATAAGGTTTGGCTAACCACAAACAACCGCCCGCCGTATGTTTGTCAGTCTACCCTAGTGTTGGATAGGGTAGGAAGGCAGGCCGATAAGATTAACGTATGTACACACCGCTGTTAGAGGTTTATCGCTAAGGGTATGGGGATGTGAACAAATTAACGCATCAGGTTTGGCATCTTACGGACGGGGGGCGTTGTAACAGTTTGGAGGCTGGCATATAGCGCCTAAGCTGTCTATTCCAGCGAGAATGTGGAGACACCTTTTTTATCCAGCATTTCCAGCACCATGCCGCCGCCTCTGGCAACACAGGTCAAGGGGTCATCGGCGATGAATACGGGCAAGCCTGTCTCTTCGGCAATCAGGCGGTCAATGTCTTTTAGCAAAGCCCCGCCTCCGGTCAGATAAATGCCTCGGTTGGCGACATCCGCACCCAGTTCCGGCGGTGTTTGCTCCAGGGCGACTTTTACCGCCCCGACAATGCCTGAAAGCGGTTCTTGCAAGGCTTCTAGGATTTCATTGCTGTTCAGCGCGAAACTGCGCGGCACACCTTCGGCGAGGTTACGGCCTTTGACTTCAATCTCCATCACTTCACTGCCAGGATAAGCGGTGCCTATTTCCATTTTAATGCGTTCGGCGGTGGCCTCACCGATCAATGTGCCATAGTTGCGGCGTACATAATTGATGATGGCATCATCAAAGCGGTCGCCGCCAATGCGCACTGAATTGGAGTAGACAATACCGTTGATGGAGATGACCGCAACTTCCGAGGTACCGCCGCCAATATCCAATACCATCGAGCCACAGGCCTCGTCCACGGGCAGGCCCGCGCCTATCGCCGCTGACATAGGCTCTTCAATCAGGTACACTTCGCGCGCGCCGGCCATCGCCGCCGATTCTTTAATCGCCCGCCGCTCCACTTGGGTGGAACCGCAGGGCACACAGATCAAAATCCGTGGGCTAGGGCGCAATAATTTGCTTTTATGGACTTTTTCGATAAAGAACCGCAACATGCGTTCGGTGACGGCAAAATCGGCGATCACGCCGTCTTTTAAAGGCCGTATCGCGGTGATATTGCCAGGGGTGCGCCCTAGCATCCGCTTGGCATCCATCCCGACCGCAGCGATAGTTTTGGAGCCACGGATCTTATCTTCTTTAATAGCCACTACAGACGGTTCATTGAGCACGATTCCTTGACCTGGAATATAGATCAAGGTATTTGCGGTTCCTAAGTCAATAGAAAGATCGTTTGAAAAAAGACCGCGAATTCGTTTGAGCAGCATTTGTATCGGTTTCCTTAGGGGAATAAAAATGCTACTACTGTATCAATCAAGCAGGTATTTGGGCAAGATATAAAGTATCATATTTAGATTGCCAGCTTTTATGGAGTAAAAAATGTCGTTGACGGCGGATGATGTAAATAAAATAGCGCACTTGGCGCGTTTGGGGATTGATAAGCAGGACATTGATTCTTATGCTAAAGATTTGTCAGGGATGCTGGATTTAATGACGAGGATGAGCGCGTTGGACACCAACGGCATCGAGCCGATGGCGCACCCTTTGGATCAGGTGCAGCGATTACGGGTGGACACCGTGACCGAGACCAACCAACGCGAACACTTCCAAGCACAGGCGCCACAAGTGGCCGATGGCCTGTATCTCGTGCCAAAAGTTATTGAATAAACGGATATTTTTATGCATACACAAACAATCGGCCAATTGGCGCAAGGTTTGCGCTCCGGTGCTTTTTCCAGCGTTGAACTGACCCGCCATTTTTTACAACGCATTGAGCGTTATCAAGCGCTTAACGCGTATATCACCGTTACCGCCCCGGTCGCCTTGCAAGCCGCCGAAGCCGCCGACCAGCGGCTGGCCAGCGGTGATGCCACGCTGTTGACGGGTATCCCGATAGCTCAAAAAGATATTTTTTGCACTCTAGGCGTTAAAACCAGTTGCGGCTCAAAAATGCTCGACAATTTTAACGCCCCTTACAACGCCACCGTAGTCGAAAAACTCAACCAAGCCGGAGCGGTGATGCTGGGTAAACTCAATATGGACGAGTTTGCGATGGGCTCGTCCAACGAAACCAGTTTTTACGGGCCGGTGCGCAATCCTTGGAATACCCAAACCGTACCCGGTGGCTCATCCGGTGGTTCGGCGGCGGCGGTAGCAGCCGGTTTGGCGGTGGCGGCGACGGGGACTGACACCGGCGGCTCCATCCGCCAACCGGCGGCATTTTGTGGCATTACCGGCTTAAAGCCCACTTATGGGCGGGTGTCGCGTTATGGCATGATCGCTTATGCGTCCAGCCTTGACCAAGGCGGCCCCATGACCCGTAGTGCTGAAGATGCGGCGATTTTGTTACAAGCAATGGCGGGTTTTGATGACAAAGACTCCACCAGTGCCGATTTGCCCGTGCCGGATTATGTCGCGGCGTTAAGCCCTGCGGCCACTGGTTTGCCTTT
>JACXTQ010000055.1 GCA_016919605.1 Methylovulum sp. | reverse complement strand
TGTTTCTGCCAAACGCATCTTTACCCGTCAGCGAGATGATGAAGTTGAGGCTTTTATTAAGTATGCGCGGGAACGGGTGCGCCGAATCCAAGCCGACCGGCGTTAAAATCGGCAACAGTTCTTCGTTGAAGTAAGTGGTCAGCCATTGGTGCTGGGCTTTAGTCCAGTCTTTACGGCGGATGAAACGGATATTTTCTTCCGCCAGCTTAGGGATCAAAATCTCATTGAGGACTTGGTACTGCTCATCGACCAGTTCATGGGCGCGGACAGCGATTTGTGCCAATTGCTCGCTGGGGGTCGTACCGTCGGCACTGATGGTGTCAGGGTCGATACTCGCCATTTCGATAATGCTGGCCACCCGCACCTCAAAAAATTCATCCAGATTCGAGCAGGAAATGCACAGATAATTAAGCCGCTCCAACAAGGGCACACTGTCGTTTTTAGCTTGCGCCAACACCCGCTTGTTAAAGGCCAGCAGGCTAAGGTCACGGTTGATATATAAATCGGGGGTGTTCAAGTCGGCTCTAACTTCGGGCGCATTGCTATCCATAGGGGTTCCATCAAAATAAATGTTCAGGGTAAATAGTGAAGTGGGCGTTGTAGCTATAGTGTATTGGGTAGTGACGGATAGCGGGGTAGCCGTAGATTTTAAGCCATGACCCCAGAAATAAACACATGCCGATCGCTGATTTGCACAACATCAAGCGCCAAATCCGCTGCGGCCAATTGCCCGATAATCTCTTCATAGCTAAACGCCGCCAGCAACGAGTGGTAAAAATCCCGCTGCAAAATGGCTGGCTCATTGTGCGCATAACAGCTCACCAGTTGTTTCGCCGTCGCCACACTGTCAGGGCGCACTAAATCCATGATGAAAATTTGCGTGCCGACAGAGGCGTAACGCTTTACCGTTTGCCAGAGTATTTGGGGGTCGGGCAAATGGTGCAGCAAGCTGTTGCTAAAGATAATGTCATAAGCAGATTGTGGCAAGATGACAGTGGGCAGACGGCCTAAAATAAAACGGACAGGCTCACTAGGTGCGGCGTGTGCCAGCTCTTGCGCATAGGCCAGCATAGCGGCGGAGCCATCAACGGCATGGACTTGGCTATCAGGATAAACGCGGGCAAAACGACGGCTAATATCGCCTGCCCCACAACCCAAATCCAAGGCTACGCCATCAAAATGGCCGCCCACCATACTCTTAACCCGCATGATAAAGCCATTATGCGCCTGCTCAAAATCGGCTTGGGCATAAGCCTTAACTTGCTGCGGGTCTTCCATCAATTCAGGTTCTAATTGTCGCTGCATGGCAAAAAGCCTCGGTTGCCCTGTAAACCGCCCGTATGGACGGCAATCAGGGTGGTGCCTGCCGTAAAGGCATGCTGTCTAATAAGATCAAACAAGCCGAACAACAGCTTGCCCGTATAGACAGGCTCAAGAACAATGCCGGTATCGGCCTGAAACTCACTGATAAAGGCCATCAGTGCGGGGCTGGCCTTGGCAAAGCCACCGCCATGATAATCCAAATTAATCCGCCAATTTTGCCGTGGTTGCGGCAATAACCTAGCGACCTCTTGATTGAGGAAAGCGGCGTTTTTTAAGGCGGCAACCCCCAGCACTTGGCTGTGCTCAGGCACTGCGCCCACCAGACCCGCCAAAGTCGTACCCGTACCGCACGGCACACACAGCCAGTCGAAAGGGATGTCGATCTCCGCCACCAATTCGCCCACGCCTTGCAAGGCCAAGGCTTGGGCACCGCCTTCCGGCAACCAATAATGCCCTGCCGCTAAGTCGGGCAATGCATCCCAGTCCTGATAGCCTCTAAGTAATCGATAATCACCCCGCGAGACAAACTTAAGGGCCATACCCCACTCTTGGGCATCTTGCAAAGTCGGGGTCAAGGGTGTAGGCCGCTCGCCGCGAACATAGCCGGTGGTAGCCAGACCTAACACGTTGCCCATATAGGCCAAGGCATGTAGATGGTTGGAATACACCCCGCCCATACTGATGATATGTCGGCAATTAAGCGTTAAGGCATGGTTAAGCAGATATTTTAGCTTCCGCCATTTATTGCCGGAGATAATGGGGTGCAGCAAGTCATCACGTTTTAGCCATAGGCTCACGTTCCGACTTGCCAGCAGAGGGTGGTTGATTTGCGTGAGAATGGAAGGCTGGAAATGGGCTTCCACTTGCTTAAGTGCAGGGTGCATGGATAATCCAGTGACCAAAACCATAAAGCCGCCCCAAGCGGGGCGGCTTTATGGCAAGCTGAGCTTACTTGTCTATCTGCAAGGCCAAAAAGGCGGGGCTACCACGGCGTTGCACCAACACCGCCACGGATTTGCCCACCGGCAGATTTTTAAGCGCGTGTTCAAAATCAGCCGGCGTACGGATGACGCTGTTTTGGATACGCAAAATTACATCGCCGCGTTGGATACCGGCATCTTTCGCCGCCCCGCTGCCCACATCCTCAACAATCACACCGCCTTTAGGCAGCTCTAACGCATCCTTTTGCTCATCACTTAAGGCACTGATAGTAACACCTATTTTATTCATCGGCTTAGCTTCGGGCTTAGCTTCGGCTTTTTGTTCAGGCTGGTCAGGCAACAAACCTATCTTAAAGTTAACCGTTTTGGTTTCGCCCTGACGGATGATTTTTAAAGTCGCGGTACTGTCAATCGCGGTCATGCCGACCAAGGGCGGCAAGTCACTTGAATTGTCAATCGCTTGGCCATTAAATTCAACGATCACGTCACCCAATTGCACGTCAGCTTTCTCAGCGGGGCTGCCGGGCAGGATTTTGGACACCAAAGCACCTTGGGGCTTTTTCATGCCGAACGATTCGGCCAACTTACGGGTGACATCTTGGATTTGCACCCCTAACCAACCGTGCGAAGCCTTACCCTTGGTTTTGATTTGATCGACGATATTCATCACCACATCAATAGGGATGGCAAAGGACAAGCCCATAAAGCCACCGGTACGGCTATAAATTTGCGAGTTGATACCTATCACCTTGCCGTCCATATTGAACAGCGGCCCGCCGGAGTTGCCAGGGTTGATCGCCACATCGGTTTGGATAAACGGCACATAATTGCCGCCCGGCAAACTGCGGCCTTTAGCGCTGACAATACCCGCCGTGACCGATTGCTCAAAACCGAATGGGGAGCCGATAGCCAACACCCATTCGCCCACTTGCAATTTGTCAGGTTCGCCAATGCTTACGGTGGGCAAATCGCTGGCCGTCACTTTCAGCACCGCAACATCGGTACGCGCATCGGAACCTACCAGCTTGGCGACCAATTCGCGGCGGTCAGAAAATTTGACGACAATTTCATCGGCATCCTTAACCACATGGTGGTTAGTCAGGATATAACCGTCTGGGGAAATGATAAAACCAGAACCCAAAGATTGGGTGTCGCCGGAATCATACCCGTCACCGTTACCATCGGGATTGTTGTAAAAATGTTTGAACAGCTCCTCCATTTCCGGTGGTATCCCTTCCGGTAACTGCGCCTTGGCGCCCTCTGGGACGGGCTTGGCTTTTTGGGTGGTGCTGATATTGACCACGGCAACGCCGTTAGTTTTGACCATACCCGTAAAATCCGGCAATTGGGCAAACACGTTCTGGCTTGCCAATACCACCAAAAACACACACAAACTCATAATTCTGAGCATATTGTCTCCATTTAAAGCAATTAAAATTGAGTGGCCGCAGCCGTGTAAGATATTAAATCCACTTACAATTCAAGGTATTGGCAATTAATTTTAAAACCAATCCCCTACTTAACTTCCGCCAACGGCTCTATAACCTATCCCCACTGGGATTTGCGCACCATAAAACTGCGCCCTTTGATTTTACCGTTTTTCAGCCATGCCAAAACCCGGTCAGCGCTGTCTTGCCTGACTGCCAAATAGGCGTGGTTGTCAAAAATGTCAATTTTGCCGATGTCAGCGCCCGCAACCCCGGCATCGCCGGTCAATGCGCCCAATATATCGCCTGGACGCAACTTGTTTTTACGGCCACCGTCTAGCCACAGCGTCACCATAGGCGGCTGGAAACGTTCGGCAAACGTCATCTGAAACGGGGCGATGTCATCCCACTTGGCGGTTATGGACAAATAATCTTCAATGGCTTGGACGCGGTTTTGCTCCTGCACGGTACATAAGCTCAAGGCTAAGCCTTGTTTGCCCGCCCGTCCAGTGCGACCGATTCGGTGTACATAGACCTCAGAGTCCCACGGTAGTTCATAATTAATCACCGCTTGCAATTCCTTAATGTCCAAGCCCCGCGCCGCCACATCGGTGGCGACTAGAATGGAGCAGCTTTTATTGGCAAAGCGCACCAGCACTTGGTCACGGTGTTTTTGCTCT
>JACXTQ010000054.1 GCA_016919605.1 Methylovulum sp. | reverse complement strand
TTGAAGACACGGGGCCGGGTATTCCGGTGGAAAAACGCAGTAAAGTCTTTGAACCCTTTTACACCACCCGCGCTATGGGTGGGCATAAGGCCGGTATGGGATTGGTGATGGCGAAAGAAATTGTCAGCCAACATCATGGATTTATTGACATAGACCCCAATTATGATCAAGGCTGCCGTTTTAAAATCGGCTTTCCTTTACATAGACAGGAGCTTGGGGGATTAGACTAATGTTCGAACGCATCCAACTCATTGAGGCGGAACTGGATACCTTATATCTGATCAGCCAAATCCTGAACAGTACCCATGACTTGCACGCCAAATTGCAAGCTGTGTTGGAGTTGTTACATAAACGCTCAGGTATGCGTTCTGGCATGATTACCCTTAAGGAAATAGAAAGCAATAGCCTGATTGTCAGTGCCGTGTATGCCGATGCCAGTAGCCAGCTTAAGCAACCTATACGCTATAATCCTGGCGAAGGTTTGATGGGTGCGATCTTGGATGCTGGCAGCACCATCGTGGTCGATAAAGTGGCCGATGAACCCCGATTTTTAGGCCGTTTAGGCTTATACGACCCAGAACTGCCGTTTATTGGTTCGCCTATTTATATTGACCAAGGCGACACTATCGGGGTGTTGGCCGCTCAGCCTGATAATAGCCTGTTTTTGGGTGAACGCGCCCGTTTCTTGGAAATGATTGCTAACCTGATTGCCCAAAGCGTCAAGATGTTGCGGGTTATTGAGCGTAAACAACTCAATTTGCAAAGCGAGCGTGACCAGCTTAAACAGGCGTTAATCAAAAACTACCGGTTCGAGAATATTATTGGGCATTCACCGCCCATGTTAAAAGTTTTCGATTTGATCCGGCAAGTCGCTAAATGGAACACCACCGTATTGATACGCGGCGAATCCGGTACAGGTAAGGAAGTTGTCGCCAACGCCATCCATTTTAATTCTGGCTGTGCCAGCGGTCCGTTTTTGAAACTCAACTGTGCGGCTTTGCCCGATACTTTATTGGAATCGGAATTGTTCGGACATGAAAAAGGCGCTTTTAGCGGCGCGATCAGTCAGCGTAAAGGCCGCTTTGAACTGGCCAACAACGGAACCTTGTTTTTGGATGAAATCGGTGAAATTTCCGCTTCTTTTCAGGCCAAGTTGTTGCGGGTCTTGCAAGAAGGCGAATTTGAGCGGGTAGGCGGTTCGCAGACTATCAGGGTCAATGTTCGCATTATTGCCGCCACTAACCGCAATCTTGAAGAAGAAGTAACCCAAGGCAAATTTAGGGAAGATTTGTATTACCGCCTTAATGTCATGCCCATTCAGATGCCTGCCTTGCGCAATCGGACAGAAGACATTCCCGAATTGTCGGAATTTTTGTTACGCCGGATTTCCGACCAACAAGGCGGGCGGCCTTTGGAAATTAAGGAAAGTGCCATCCGCATTTTAATGAAGCATGACTGGCCCGGCAATGTCAGGGAGCTTGCCAACTGTTTGGAGCGGGCGGCGATCATGAGTCCTAACGGTAGCATCGACCGTGATGTTATGGTTAGTACGGGTTTGGAAAGTGTCGTTGCACAAACTGGGCTTAATGTGAAGCCACAAAATATTTCGGCGGTTGATTTTAATGATGAAAATCTCGATGACCGCGAACGGGTCATTGCGGCATTGGAACAAAGTGGCTGGGTGCAAGCTAAGGCCGCCCGATTGCTGAATATGACTCCACGCCAAATCGCTTACCGTATTTCCACGCTGGATATTACCATGAAGCAAATTTGATTGGGTAATCTGCTTGCTAGGCTACGGTAATGCTTGGATCAACTTAGCGATTATCTGAATCAGATCATTGCGGTGAGTGGTTTTGCGCCAAACCAAACCAATGGTACGGCTGGGAGCAGGGGAGGTGAATGGCAGGTAACACATGCCTTCATCAGCTTTATCGATAGCTATGCGCGGCATAAAGGTGATGCCAGTGCCTGCCCTGACCATTTGTCGGAGCGTTTCCAGGCTGGTGGCGCGGACATCCTGTTGCTCTTGGGTGCCGTTAGTTTGGCAAATTTGTAAGGCATGACCGCGAAGGCAATGCCCTTCATCCAATAACAACAACTCCTGATCGGGCAAATCCGCTTGTCCGATAGTGTTTTTCGCCGCTAAGGGATGATCGGCGGCCACCGCTAAGAAAAACTCATCATCAAACAAGGCTTGAGTTGCCAAATGGTCGTCCATGACCGGCAAAGCCAGCAAAGCAGCATCCATTTGCCCATTATTTAATTGCAAGAGCAATTGTTCGGTTTTTTCTTCCACTAAAATAAGCCGTATCCGTGGCAACACTTGTTTAATCAGCGGCACTAACTGCGGGAAAATGTAAGTGGCTAAGGTTGGAAACGCCCCCAAACGTAAATTACCGGCCAAGGGGTCTTGGGCGACATGCGCCAGTTCATTGATATGCTCAACCTCTGTCAAAATTCGCCGCGCTGCTGTGATAATGTGTTCGCCCAACTCCGTCGGCAAGACTTTTTTATTGGTGCGCTCGAAAATTTGTACACCCAGACGGTCTTCGACCTTTTTGATTTGGGTGCTTAAAGTCGGTTGGCTGATATGACAACGCTCCGCCGCCTGCACAAAGCTGCGCAGATCGGCAACGGCAATCAAATAATGTAAGTCTCTAAGATTCATC
>JACXTQ010000053.1 GCA_016919605.1 Methylovulum sp. | reverse complement strand
CTGGTTGATGATGCCATTGTTGAGGTGGAAAACATTGTTCGCCACCAACGCATGGGCAAATCTGCCTTCCAGGCTGCCATTGAGGCTGCGGATGAAATCGGGCTGGCCGTCATCGCCACCACGTTTTCCCTGGTCGCGGTGTTCCTGCCAACGGCGTTTATGAGCGGCATCGCCGGACGATTTTTTAAGCAATTCGGCTGGACGGCGAGTTTAGCAATTCTGGCTTCGCTGGTAGTGGCACGGATGCTGACCCCAATGATGTCGGCTTATCTGTTAAAGTCAAGCGCCCATCCTGCCGTTCCAGATGGGCGGCTCATGCGGGGTTACCTGGAACTGGCAGGCTGGTGCTTAAAGCACCGCATTATCACCATTGCCGGGGCGTTGGCGTTTTTCATCGGCTCGCTGTTTTTAATACCCTTATTGCCGCAAGGCTTCATCCCGCCTGATGATAACCCGCAAACCCAGGTGTTTGTCGAACTAGCACCTGGCGCAACCTTAGCCCAAACCCGCGCATCGGCAGAAGCCGCCCGGGAATTAATAGCGAAAGTGCCTTATGTCAACAACGTGTACACCACCATCGGTAGCGGTTCAGTCGGTAGCGATCCGTTCGCTATGACCTCCGGTTCGGAAGTCCGCAAAGCAACTTTGACCGTATTATTGGCTGACCGCAATGAGAGGCCGATTAAGAAGCAAGCAATCGAGCAAAACATCAGGGTAGCCTTGGAAGCCTTGCCGGGTGCTCGGAGCAAAGTCGGCTTTGGCGGGTCTGGCGAAAAGTATGTGCTGGTATTAAGCGGGGACGATCCCCAAGCCCTAAATACCGCAGCCCGCGCCGTGGAAAAAGACTTAAGGACGATACAAGGACTGGGCAATATTGCTTCCAGCGCATCCCTGGTCAGGCCGGAAATTGCGGTCAGACCCGACTTCGCCCGCGCCGCCGACTTGGGTGTAACTTCCGCCGCCATCGCTGAAACCTTGCGTATTGCCACCGTTGGCGATTACGACGAATCCTTGCCCAAATTCAATCTGGCGCAACGGCAAGTCCCGATCATGGTCAAGCTGACCGAGAATGGCCGACGCAACTTAAGCTTGCTCGAACGCCTGGCCGTGCCAACCAGCAAACCCGGCATGAATTCGGTCATGCTCAGCCAAGTCGCCAGCTTGGAATTGTCCAGCGGCCCGGCAGTTATCGACCGTTACGACCGTTCCCGAAACATCAATTTTGAAATCGAACTGGCCAGCCTGCCATTAGGCGATGTCGCCACCGCCGTGCAGCTGTTGCCCAGCATCCAGTCACTACCCGCAGGCGTAAAGCAAATCAATATCGGCGATGCCGAAATGATGGCGGAACTGTTCGGCAGTTTCGGCTTGGCTATGTTGATTGGCGTACTCTGCATCTTTGTGGTGTTGGTCTTACTGTTTAAGGACTTGTTGCAACCGATAACGATCTTGGTGGCATTGCCTTTATCATTTGGCGGTGGTTTTGTCGCCTTGTTGCTGGCTCAAAAAAGCTTTTCGATGCCGTCGTTGATCGGCTTGATTATGCTGATGGGCATCGCCACTAAAAACTCCATCTTGCTGGTGGAGTATGCCATCGTAGCGCGGCGAGACCACGGCATGAACCGTGTCGATGCCTTGCTGGATGCCTGCCACAAACGCGCCCGCCCCATCATCATGACGACAATTGCAATGGGTGCAGGCATGTTGCCGATAGCTATCGGCATGGGTTCAGCCGACACCTCCTTCCGTAGCCCGATGGCCGTTGCCGTTATAGGTGGCTTGGTGACTTCCACGTTGCTTAGCCTATTGGTTATCCCCGTCGCCTATACCTATTTGGACGATTGCAAAATTTTTATTTCAAGCATATGGCCGCGGAATATAAGCCCCAATAAATCACAACCTAATTTAAGAATGTAAAAAAAAAGAAATTTATTGATTGTTGATCAGATTTTTTCACTGTGCTTCCGCTAACTTGGTGAGCCTGACATTCAAATCTTTACAACCAATTCACACAGTCGGCCCAGAGCGTGTAAAAACGTAGTACAGTTTTTCCGGCAACCCTATTGGTTGTTTTGATAGCGCCCTATTGGCTGAGTGGCGGTCAGTTTTATATATTTCATGGTTTGGCGATTTTTTAAAACCCACCTCTGAGTGCCTAATTGATGGTCACCATTGTGTTTATTTGGCCTCCATAAAGGCCAGCCCAGGCTTTGATGGCCTCCATCAGGCCTTTAATACCCAGTATTTTTATTACCCGCTTCAAATTGTAAGCCAACACATGCAAACTCATTTCTGTGCTGACGTGCGTTAATGTTCTCATCAAGAAATGAGCGGAGCCCATCCACAGTTTGATCGTTCCATAGGGGTGTTCCACTGTCTGGCGACGGATACGCATACTGTCGGGAGCAAGGTCCAGGCGGGCTTGCATGGCGTCTAGAAGGTCTTCGTGTTCCCAGCGGGTTACTTTCCGTTGCTTGTCGGTGGTGCATTTTGCCTTGATTGGGCATTGTTGGCAGGATGAACTCCAATAGCGATGTAGGTTCATTCCCCGTTCAACATTGGTATAGCGCCAAATCAACCGTTGTCCAGCCGGGCAGCTATATTCGTTGGTTTTCGCATCATAGATGAAATGGCTCTTGCCAAACCGCCCTGCGGCCGTGGCGGTGGAGGTGTCTGTCTTAGGTACGATGGGGATGATTTCAGCCTCGTGGCAACTGAGGATCTCCGTGCTCTTGAAATAGCCACGGTCGGCAACGACCGTCAACGTTTCCTCACCAATTGCCGCACGGGCCTGTGTTCCCATATTCGTGAGTTGGTCCCGGTCAAGCCCGACGTTGGTCACTTCATGCGCCACAATCAGATGGTGCTTAGTGTCCACCGCCGTTTGGACATTGTAGCCGACAATGCCTTCACCCCGGGTTTTCATGGAACGGGCATCGGGGTCGGTGAGGGAGATTTGTTTATCCGGCGTTTCGTTGAGCTTGACTTCGATATCCTTGAGCATTTTCATCTGCTCTTTTAAGGCCGTAATCTTATCTTGGAGCCGTTCCGTTCTTGCCTTTGCAATGACAGGCTCTTGCAAATCAGCAGAATCCAGGGCTGCCAGATAGCGGTTGATGCTGGATTCGATGTCTTTCATGCGCCGTTCCAGCTTAGCACTGGTAAAGTTCCGGTCACGGTTGTTGACGGCCTTGAACTTGCTGCCATCAATTGCCACCATAGCCTCTGTAAACAAGCCCAGTTGCTGGCAAAGCACGACAAATTGTCGGCAGACACCGCGTATGGCTTTACCATTATCTTTGCGGAAATTGGCTATGGTCTTGAAATCAGGCGTTAAACGTCCGGTAAGCCACATG
>JACXTQ010000007.1 GCA_016919605.1 Methylovulum sp. | reverse complement strand
GCAAGGATTCGGCTTCCATAGACACGGGTGGCTCCATAGTGACCAAAGTCAACAATTGCAGCAAATGGCTTTGCAACATATCCCGTAAGGCTCCGGCACCATTGTAATAGTCGCCACGGCTGTCTATGCCGATGCTTTCCGAGTGGGTGATTTGGATATGGTCGATGTAATTGCGGTTCCACAAGGGCTCCAACATGACATTGGCGAAACGGAACACCAACACATTCTGCACCATGCCTTTGCCCAGATAATGGTCAATGCGGTAGATTTGCTGTTCCGCCAAATACTGGCTAATCCGCTTCTGCAAGGCTTGGGCGCTGTCCAGATCATAACCGAATGGTTTTTCAATAATCACCCGCCGCCAACCGCTTTCTTCAATAAACAACTGGTTAGCGCTTAACATACTCATCACCGGGCCAAAGTCCGCCGGACTAATTGACAGATAAAAGGCGATGTTTTGCGAAAACTCTTTTTGCACCAGCGTGTCCGCCAAGCCCGAATAGCATTCGGGTTGGCTAATATCGCCTTGATGATAATGCAGGCGGTCGCTAAAGCGTTGGAACACCGCTTCATCAAAATCGTCCTTGGCCTTGGCTTGCACCATATCATAGACTTCTTGCCGCCATTTTTGCTGATCCCAAGGGCGCCGTCCCATCGCCAAAATCCGTGTGCCGTCAGGCAAACGGCCTGCGGCATCCAGACGGTACAGCGCGGGCATTAACTTAATGCGGGACAGGTTGCCAGTGGCACCGAAAATAACATAAGTACAGGGTTCTGCTTTCATAGGATTTTTAAGTGCCGATAAGGTTAAAGGGCCGATGATCTGCACGGGGCGGCGTACCTATCATCACAGGCAAAACAGTAAGGGGGTATTTGCTGGGAATGACAAGCAATACTTTCGCCAAGGTAGGTGTTGAATTGGCCCCAATAAAAAGTAAATGATTTATTTTTAGTTAAATCAAACAATTCAACACATTTTTTTCCAACGACTTCTGGCTATTTGGCGATAGCCTTGTAAAGCTATCGCTTACCAAACTCCCCAGAATAGTGCCGCAGTGCATAGGTTTAACCCAAACTAAACAGTATAAGTCGTCGATGCCACCTTGCCGCCTTGGCCTGTCCAATCGGTATGGAAAAACTCGCCGCGTGGCTTATCGGTACGCTCATAAGTGTGCGCCCCAAAATAATCGCGTTGCGCTTGCAGCAAATTGGCGGGCAAGCGTTCGGTGCGGTAGCCGTCATAATAGGCCAACGCGGAGGCAAAGGCGGGGGTGGGGATACCGGCTTCAATGCCTAAAATCACCGCCTTACGCCAGCCCGCATCGGCGGTCTTAATGGCTTCGACAAAGAAACCGTCAAGCAGCAGGTTTTCCAAATCAGGGCTGGTGTCATAAGCCTGTTTGATATTGTTCAAAAATTGGCTGCGGATAATACAGCCACCGCGCCACATCAAGGCTATCTCGCCATAATGCAAGTCCAAACCGTATTCTTTGGACGCTTCGCGCATCAAGCGGAAACCTTGGGCATAAGAAATGATCTTGGCCGCATACAGGGCATCGTGGACGGCATCAATCATCGCCTGTTGCTCGCCTGTAAAAGCCCATTTGCTTGCTTTAGGCAAAATGCCCGCCGCCCTGACCCGCTCGTCTTTTTGTGCCGACAAGCACCGTGCAAACACCGATTCGCCAATCAAAGTCAACGGGATGCCCAAATCCAATGCGTTGATACCCGTCCATTTGCCCGTGCCTTTTTGTCCGGCGGTATCGAGGATTTTATTGACCAACGGCTCACCGTCAGTGTCCTTATAAGCGAAAATGGCGGCGGTGATTTCAATCAAATACGAGCTTAACACCCCTTGGTTCCATTCGGTGAAAATATCGTGCAATTCCTCGGCGCTCAGCCCCAAACCAGCGGATAACAATTGATAGGCTTCGCAAATCAACTGCATATCGCCATATTCAATGCCGTTATGCACCATTTTCACATAATGCCCCGCACCGTTGTCACCAACCCATTCACAACACGGTTGCCCATCCACTTCCGCACTGATGGACTGGAAAATGTCCTTAACCAGCGGCCACGCCGCCTTATTGCCGCCCGGCATAATCAATGGCCCATGCCTAGCCCCTTCTTCCCCACCCGACACGCCTGTGCCGATGTAATTGATCTGATGCTCCTGCAAATAGCGGGTGCGGCGGTTGGTGTCGGTAAACAAAGAGTTGCCGCCATCGACAATAACATCGCCCGCCGCCAATAAAGGCAACAATTTTTCGATATACTGATCGACCACCTCACCCGCCTTGACCATCAGCATAACAATACGCGGCACTTGCAACAGATCGACAAACTCTTCCAGCGAGTGCGCCCCTATCACCTGCGTGTCTTTGGCAGGCCCTGCCAAAAACTCATCCACCGTGCTGGTGGTACGGTTAAACACAGCGACCTTAAAACCGTGATCATCCATATTAAGGACCAAATTCTGTCCCATAACTGCCAGGCCAATTAAACCGATGTTTGCCTTCATAGTGCCGCCTATTGTAAGAGTTGTAGTGGTAAAATCGCTTGGGCATTGAATTCTTTCCCAAGGCCCTATAAGCTGTATAAATCATTTGAGGCCCTATATGGGTTTCAGGGTCTTTTGCTACAAATGTGTGGCAAGCCGTTAATAAGCATGGCAACCTTAAAAATACCCGTCATTCCGGCAGGGATTGCCGGAATCCAGATGCCACGGATGGCATCTGTCCAATTCCGTACCGTTAAAAGTGACCGGATTGTTCGTTTTCTCGTCATTTTTGCGTGATTATTAACGTTCACATCCCTGTGAACTGGATTCGCTTACGCGGTCTAACGGCTCCGGCAATCCCTGCCGGAATGACGGGTATATTTATGGCCGCTATATTTATCAATGGCAAAAAGACCTTAAATCCCATATAGATCCTCATTTGATATGAATTATAGCCTGTTGCGCCCTTAATGAATATGCGCCTTGAATAGTAAAATGCGCAAGCACTCAGGTAAGATCAACATCCTTCTTATTTTTCATCAATTCGATGATTTCTTTTAAATAGCTTATTTCCTTGAATTGTTGCTCAACAATCAATTGCAATTTTTGTATTTCAAAATGGGTGCCTTTTGAATCACCAATATTTTGCCCAATATTATTACTAAACGGACTGTTATTACCAATCAAACAGGTAACCCCTTTTTCGCCATAATTAAACAACTCCAGCAAATCCATATCAAAAATTCTTGCAATTTGCTCCAACCTGGACATTTGCACGTCCGTTTCGCCCCGCTCAATGTTCGCATAGCCATTCAACGACAGCCCCAATTTTCCCGCCATTTCTTCCTGTGAAAACTCTTTCAATTGGCGCATAAAGCGAATTTTTTCGTTAATTTTCATATTGATACATTAATACTGTGGAAATGACAAGTTTGACTTGGTGGTTTTTATTTTATTTTTTCACCAAAATCAACCCATATCTTTTGCTTGAGGTGTGCCAGAAGAAAAGCAAATAACAGGCACTGCAATGACACAGCTTGTTTATTAAATTAGGGTAGAGTTACTCATATTTCACTAATTTTTATCATACACATAAGTTTTATACACTCACTATAGAAATACCTAGCACCTATTATGGCAAAAAAAAACAAATGAATGAATGAATTATTAACTAACGAGGTAAAAACAATGAAAATTATACCAATAACGCGATGCTCAACTTTTAAACCTCAACCAAAGCCTCAAAAAGCAAAGTTGGGTTGCCCAACAATTTTCCCAAGAAGCAGCCCATCGTATGGGCAAGCAGTTTACGGATAAAACGGTTGGCCAAATGCCAAGTGTCGCGTGCCCTGACTTTTTCAATATGGAAACGTTCGGTCAACTGACCGATGACGGTCTCCACCAAGCGCCTGCTGGACATCAGTTGGCTGACGAACGCCTTTGGCCTCGTGTCCTGCATGTTCTTGCGCAGGGGCGTCTGCAAATCAATGCCCTGCTGTGCCAGTTCTTGCTTCAGGCTAGGACGGATATAGCCTTTGTCCCCGATCAACAGCCCGTGCAGGCCGCCAACCATCTCCGGCAGCACATCGCGCTCGTCGACATTCGCGGCGGCAAGGGCATAACCACAGATGACGCCGTCGGAACTGACCAGCACATGCCCTTCGAAGCCATAATACTTCTCGTCCTTCGCCGCGCAACGGCTGAACCCGGCCTCGCCCCTGAAACAACGGCTGGTGGCGGCACGGGCATACTTGCACACGGGCATCGGGAAACCGTCCACCAAGTGGACAGGGTCGCCCATCGCCCCGGTCTGCCAAGCCAAATGATCCTGTATGCGCCTTTTCAGTCCCCATAAGTTGGCGCATTGTTTGGCGAAGTTGGCGCGCGAGCCCAACCGGGGGAACCAGCCGTGCCAATGGTTACGGAAATACCGCCAGATGCCTTTGTCACTGTCCTTGCCCATGAATTCGCCCACGATTTCCAGGGTGATCGCTTCGGCATCGCTCAGCTTGGGCATGAATCCCCTGCCTCTTAAAGGCTGGCCGACGATTGTCCGGCAGATGTCGTCCACACAGCAATAGACATAAATGATAAAGTCTTCGACTGGCATGACACTTCTCCCTCATAAAGTTGCTTTTGGTAGGGCAACTTTAAGGGAATTGCGGCCTTGTTTTCAATTTATTTAAAGTTGAGCATCGCGTACCAATAGCCACACGAAACATTGATACAGGAGAATTCTATGCACCATCTATTTCAGATAAGACACTAGAGGAACCTATCCTTATAACTAGGCGTAAGGCTTTAATCTTAATGGGAATGGGAATGACCGCTTTAACACCGATAATTACCTCATGTAGCACAACAGAACAGGTTCTTAAATATTCATCTAATCTTATAGAGGCAATGATCGAATTTCTTAAAGCTACAGATGAAACGCTAATAGCGGCAATTAAGGCAACTGGTATGGCAGATAATGTATTGGATATATTGGCTACATTTGGTATAAGAAACGAAGCACATGACAAACTGGCATCGGGTAATTCAATTGTAAAAGCATTTCGAGTAACAAACCTTGATACAGGGGAAATTAAGTTTTTAAATGAGACTTCGCATTATGCAGAACTTGAACCTCGAACCCAAAAGGATTTTTTTATCCCAAGCTCTTCTTTGCCAAATGAGTCTGGAACATATCTGATTACTGTGAAAACAAAAGTGAATCAAAAAGACGAAAAATTTGAAAAACAAAAGTTCGCATAGTAAATACAAATTTTTTTTTCCTATCGCTTCCATACTAAAGAGGGAGTGATAGGATTTTTATTTTTTATTCCTTAAAGTAAATATCCCCCAACAAATCCAAACTGTTACAAACGGATAATGCGATAAGCGCGGAAGCGTCCGCAACCAAAATCATAGCAGTAACAACCCCGTCAATTCTTCTTGCAATTCTTCCTTGCTGATGTCAATGACAGCCACTTTATTTTGCTTGCAGGCCGTTATGAAATCGTAAATATCCAGACCCGCCAATTCAGCCGCTTTGGCAAGGCTGACCCGGGCGTTTTTAAACAGCCATAGGGCATAACTCAAACGCATGTCCTTTTCAATCTCGGCGCTTGATTGGAAGGCAACAAAATCATTAGGCAGGTTGATGGCGATTTGCATGGTATTTCCTTTGCGGTAGGTTTTTAGGACTTTCGCTATCTTAAAAATAGCCCGTAGGCGGGGATTGCGCCGCCGCTTCATCTCGGCCTACGGACTGGTGTTGAGTACGATTTTACCATCGTTCCCACGCTCCGGCGTCACTGCCATTAAGTTAAGAATTTGTGCCTGTATTTCAACAAGATAAAAAGCATACGCCATCGTTCCCACGCTCCGGCGTACCCTCAGGGGCATAAATGGGAATGCAGCCAGGGACGCTCCAGCGTCCCGCAACGCT
>JACXTQ010000052.1 GCA_016919605.1 Methylovulum sp. | reverse complement strand
AGGGGAGCACAAAAACCCATCGAAAGTACAGTCGATGCGGATGCCATACCTGAACCGGCCAACCCAAGTTCCAGCGAAAGCGACCCTCACCCCCCTTCCCATAAAGAGAGCCAGCCAGCGGCATCGACCGATGACCCGCCCGCTGACACAGCTAGTTTTACCCCTGATCACGGTTTGTTAAGCGTCTTGCTTGAACATCCAAGCAACCCTGTATTAATTAAGGCCAATACGGCTGTAATCTGTGTTGACCCTAGCCAAAAAATTTATTATTGCCCATTGTCATTAACGCAACTTATCCCTTATTTTGATCCGAGTATTATCCCGCAAGTCAAACCGATTACTAACCTTGAAATGCAAGAGCTGGTTGGTAAGGCAAAACTGCCGCCCCAGCCGCTGAACAACCTGATTTGGTACATAACCTTTAAGAGCTCTCAAGGCCGTTTATTGCAAGGTACCGCCCCCGAAGACATTGTGCATTTGTTGCGCTGGCCGGATTTGGCCATACCCGAATGCGGCCACTACGCTAAATTGGCGGCGTTTATGTACAGCAATACCATAAGGTTGGCAGATATTGCCAAAACCACCGGCTATCCGCCAGCATCAGTTTATGATTTTTACAATGCCTGCACCGTTATTGGTCTAACCGAAAAAGCCGACACTATTCAATTACACGAGAAAACCACTGATTTAAAACAACAAAACGTATTAAAAAAAATACGTGACCGCCTAAAATTTTGATGCAAGGAATGAAGTTATGCAGGATAGTAGCCGAATCAAAATAGTGTTTACTGGCTGTGTTGGGGCGGGAAAATCCACAGCGATCACGACCATTAGTGAAAAAAGCGTTATTTCCACTGAGGTCAAACCATCAGAAGACAGTATCATCAAGCGTAAGCCGACCACAACGGTGGCGATGGATTATGGTGAGCTAACCTTGGAAGGCGGCGACAAACTGCATTTGTACGGCACCCCAGGGCAACGCCGCTTTGAGTTTATGACCGAGTTGCTGACCAAAGGGGCATTGGGCTTGATTGTCCTGATTGATAACACCCATGACCACCCGTTGGATGAGCTGGATTATTATTTAAATTTGAACCATTCATTTTTGCTGCAACGGCCTGCGGTGATCGGTGTGACCCATTACGACCAAGCCATGCAGCCAAGCATTGACGACTACTACAGTGCATTGGCGGAACGGGGCGATCCGTGGCCGGTCGTCCGTGCCGATGCGCGTAGCTTGGCGGATGTCAGGCTATTATTGAATACCTTGCTGGCCATACTTGAGTATGGTTAGCGGTATCCCTGTGCCATTGTTTTTGATGATGGTAACAATCTATTTTACTTTTAGGAAATGTGAACAATGTCTAAATTAGATGATCTTTTGCAAGGCGTGCTGTCTGATGTGGATGGTGCTTTAGGGTGTGCGGTGGTTGATTTGGAAACAGGGTTATTGCTGGGTTCGGCACACAATGTACCTTATTTCACGTCTTCATATTTGGATGCCGTCGCCGCAGCGGCGGTGGATATGATGCGCGGTAAAAATGTCCGGGCGATTGAATCGTTACTCAGCAGCCAGCGCGGTAAAAAAGTTGAAAAAATGATTAAGGAAGTGCAGATGGCCACCGAAAACACCTTGCATTTTATGGCAATCATCCCCGATAAGCCGGATTCATTAATCGTCCTGATCACCAGCAAAAAAACTAATTTGGGGATGGGCTGGGCGGCAGTGCGCAGAAATATGCCGCTGGTCGCACAGCTTTGCCCTTAATTTACCGTTAAAGCCCGATGTTCACGCTTTTTGCGGCCCCCCAATGGGTGGCTAGGTTTTCGCCGCCCTGGCGATTTTTATCAAGCCTTCAAAAACATGGACATCTGGCAAAGTAATAGTGGCGGACAATCCGGCTTTGTCCGTCCCCTATTTTACTTTGCCCTGTCATTTGACGTATACCCTTAACCTGTGTCGCCAGTTTTTTTAGGAACCATGCGGACTATTGACATTATCGGCTCGATTGACGGGCAACCCCATTATGACACCACTTATCTGGATAGCCTTTTAAGCACTGATGTACAGGCATTAATAGGTGGCACGGCATTCATGGGCCGTCCTGGCACTTTACTGCATGTCAATCAAGAGGATGTCCTCAAGATACGTGCCGATCTTGCGTTGTCTGGCGATGATGCCCATGCTTGGCTACACAAAACCTTACAAAACGAACGCCGGATGGCCATCCACCATCCTTACAAAACGTGGTTGCTTATCTCTGACACGGAAGGTGCCCACTCTATCGCCAGCGTTTGCCCACGCCTGAAGCCTTTGCATATTGAACTCATGTCAGCGGCAGACCGGCAACGTAATCTGGCGTTGCTCACCGACGTTTTTAGGCTATATCTGACCTTAGCCCGGTGCACGGGGGAAAAGCTGGATGAAGGCTTGTCAAACTTTGCCGTGTCTTCATACGGGCAAGTCTATTATTTGGATGACGAATATTATGCCTGGGATGATTTTGTCGCCTTTTCGATCATGCTGGGTGTGCTTATCCGCAATTTCACTTGGCTTGACGACACGTTCATTGATGAGCTAGGCCAACATTTACGCCAATTATTACAGGACATTTTTCACGATGCCGAGTGTGTGCGTATCGTTTGTGCGCATTTGCAGCCGTTATTTATGCCAAATGCGCACAAAGAGCAATTACTGAAACGCTTGGTCAGAGCATTGTTACAACCATCACCAGCCAGTTTGACGGCAGAGGCGGTGGCCAAAATGGCAAAACCTAAGCCACCCGGACGTTTTTTTGCGTTATTGGCCGATATCCATGCCAATTATTCGGCGCTCAATTGTGTACTGGATTACCTTAAAGACGAGCAGATTGACGAAGGGATAGTTTTAGGCGATATAGTCGGTTATGGCCCGCAACCGAAAGAGTGCATCGAACGCTTGCAAGCGTCACCTTTTCAAGTCATAAAGGGCAATCACGACCATGGGGTCGCCACCGGCAACACCCGCTTTGGTTTTTCTAAAGAAGCGGGCGCGGTGGCTCAGTGGACAATAGGCCAATTGTCAGCCCGGCACCTTGCTTGGCTGGATGCGTTGCCTTTATATATAAAGCAAGAAAATTGGTATGCAGTGCATGGCGCACCGATGGATGAAAACTATTTTTATGCGTATGTTTACCTGATGACTTATCAGGACAATCTTGATTATATGCAGGCCAATGATATGGCATTATGCTTTCATGGGCATTCGCACATGCCCGGTGTATTTGCCCGAAATAGAGGCAATGACGTGCATCTAACCACTCAAACCGTCAAGTTATCCCCGTATCAACAAGCACTGGTTTGCCCAGGCTCTGTGGGGCAACCGCGCAATGGCTGCACGAAAACGCAATTTGCCATTTATGACCGCCAACAAAAGCAAGTGAACTTCATCCAATTGCCTTATGACAATGAAAGCGTCGCTACTCAAATGCGCGACCATCAGTTGCCCGAAACACTCTCGCTACGGTTGTTAAAGGGGTTATAGCACTCCATAGCCGCACACCATCAAGCTGCCTTAAGTGATCAAGAGATCGGCGATTTTTTCTTTCGTGGCAAAAATCTGCGGAGCCAGTAGTGCCGGACTATCCTCTTCATTTTGACTTTGGATAACCGATACTAACAAGCAACCATCCGACAACAAACTAAGCAAAATTTGCCCCTGTTCACCTTCAACAGCGATGTGCTTTATTGTGCCGCCCAGCAATTTTCCAACACTTTTGGAACCGATGGCAAACAAGGCCGCCCCCATAGCGCCCAAGACATCTTCATCCAAGGTTTGTTGCCCCGAACAGGCAAGCACCAAACCGTCTGTGGATAAGATAGTAATGCCTTCAATTCGGTTATCGGCATTATTTAAGGTAGAAAGTAAGGATTCCATCAGGTAATTCCTCCGGTTTGGTGTTCAACAAAAAAGCAAGACAGCTACATCTTAAGATTATCCGCTTACATTTTTCCAGTCTTTGATCCGGCAATTTGCAATAACAGCCTCATCAAAACTTTTTGCATGTCATCTTTATTACGCGCATCCGCCACCATCACCGGACAAGTAAAGCCGTTTTGGATGACATAAGCGTGGTATTCCAAAAGGTTGGTGTCGGCATCGTCATCATCAAAATGGGTGATGGCGATAATCCCCGGATGGCGTTGTAAGAAGTGGTCATGTTGGCGCAAAAAATAATCGATTTCTTGTAAAGGGTTGGCGCAACCATTGTCGATCATCACCACCATGCCATGCGCGCCCTTACACAAAATATCGGCCATAAAATCAAAACGCCGCTGGCCGGGGGTGCCATAAAGATGCAACTTCATATTGGCGATATGCGCCATTCCATATTCCATAGACACCGTAGTGGTTTCTTTCCGATGCAGGGCATCGCGCTCGGTCGCTTTGGCCTCGGAACCGATGTAGGGAATTTCGCTGATGGTCTTGATGGAGGTGGTTTTCCCAGACCCGACATTACCCGCTATGACAATTTTGAGTTCATTTCTTGCTGGCTGACGATTGTTAACGCCAGTTGACGATGATCCGTTAACCGTACCCGGATCATTCATTGCGGCGGTATCGTGAGGTGGTTTTTCTGACAAGGAACCCAAACCCCCAATATTGACTGGAACATAATTTGATGCCCTTAACATAACGTTTTGCATATTTTGCACCTCTTTTCTAATGGCCAAGCAAGCTGTATTACACAACCCATATAATTTGAATAATTTATTGTCGCTAAAATAATATACCGAAAATGATTAAAACACCACAAATTGTATGTATCAACAAAACCCAACAACCATCATGATACTAGAGGCATGAGTTAGATTTATCACTTACTTAATTATAATAGGCCTTATAAACACAATAATTAATGGCCGATAGGTATTTATGGGCATCCATAATTAATTAACAATTAATTATATTGAAACTTATGCACTGTTTTTGTAAACAAGACCATAAGTAATTAGCGCATGGTTTTTAATTACACTATAATCTCAAGGGCCATTAAGTATTAATCGACATTATGTCTCCGCAAAGAGTGCCGTTTAGGTAAAATTACCAAATTTCCCTTTACACTGGCCTAGCCCCAAACAGTCGGCCAATTTTTTAACATGACATTCCATCGCCCCCCAGTTCATGGCATGATGGCCTTTATACTTTATTTTCAGCAGTCGATTGCCATAGGGCTTATGGACAAAAAAATCATCCTCACCAACGAACACGATTACCAACAGGTGCAAGCGGAACTTAATGCCCAAAAAAAACCGTCCAAGCTGCTTAAACAGATGATGCAAGCCTTGGAAAACTATCGCCAAGCACGAAAATATGGCTGGTCTAGGCCGTGGAACAAATACGGGGTGGTCAATTTTCAGAGTTTCAAGCTCAATGACGATGACCATGATTTACGGCACTTGACCGCAAAGCTGATAGCGGCGCAATGGCCACACCGACCTGAAGAAGCGCGGCGCTTTATTGACGGCTTGCTAAATGCCGACTCTGCGCCTATGGGGTATCTTTTCTATCAAGAATTCACCGATAACGGTAGTCACTATGAAGGGGTGGTGGTGAGCTATGGCCGCATCAATGCAGAAAACCGTAGGTTTCGCGATAGGTTAGATGTAATCCTCGAATCGCCGATCACTGACGGGGTCAGCACCGGATTATCGAGGTTGAGGATTTACGCTGATCCTTACCGCAGCACCAATAAACAGCCGCTGTGGCAAGACACCGTTGACCAGCCCTGCGACCCGCTGTGCCAACCCTTATTTGCGCAGTTGGCGGCGCGGTCTTGGGCATGGGCACAAGACAGTCAGCGGGTCTGGAACCATTGGATTACCGATTATATCGACTATTTCGGGCCACGGCAGTGGCCGATGCAGCGTAGTTTCTTCTTTGTCCAAGACCACCCAGAAGCGCGTATACCCGTTGTCGATGATGCGCTTGACCGCCATAAGGAATAAGTGCCGATGGATTTTGTCACTACGATTATCCATCCAGTCGCCAATCCCATTGGCGCAGCCGCTTTTCTGTGCAACACCTTGGGGTTTCAAAAAAAATCATCGTCCACAGATGCGCTGGTGGTTGACAATGGTTCGGTAGCGGTCAGGCTGGTTTTTCGCCCGGCACAAGAGCAAGGCGTATTGCATGTGGAATTGCAAACCCAAAACCTGGGTGCTGCCACCGCAACACTGCTGGCCCTGCCCGCCGTCACCTTACTACAAGAGCGTGTCGCCATCGGTGATACACGGCTTGAGAGCCGCTTGCAAGGCCCCTACGGCATTATCATCACCGTGGCGCAAGAATTTACCGAAGATGAGCTGGATATTCTGCCGCCGTTGCCGACTTCGCTGATGTGGGATGGACAGGCGGAAAGCTGTATTAGGCAGATACTCCGCCTGATCCCAATTGACTTTCGTGACGGTGCTCGCCTACGCATCACTGAAAGGGCGGAAATGCTGGCGGGAGAAAACGCCGCCATTACCGTCACGCTTGACAATGCCCTGCAAGCCTTGGCGGACATCACGCCACATTTCCAACACCCGCTCTTGCTTAGTGCCTTGCAACAACAGGGCATTGACGCATCCGACCAGTTTCAACGGGTGCAGCCATGATCCAACGCTACTGGAGCAGAGCAATAAAACTGGTGCAATGGGGGCGTATCGGCTTAAGTTTACGGCGGCTAAAAACAGCCAAGCCCGCCGAACGTGAACAGGCCCAACAAGCATTAGCCGCACTCTTGGCCGACTCGCGTGGGCTGGCAATGAAAATCGGCCAAATCATGGCTGGCAGCCACGATGACAACGCTTTCCAAGCCTTAGTCACCAGCATAGAACCCTTGCCGTTAAGCAAAGTCAAAACCTGTTTGGGCAAACCGCTGGAGCGGGCTTTACAAGCTATTGACGAAGCCAGCGCCGCCGCTTCCTTAGGCCAAGTCCATCACGGCCTGTTACACAACGGCAGCGAAGTCGCCATCAAAATCCGCTATCCGGGCATTGTCACGGCCATTAAAGCCGAGCTAAACATCAGCGGCTGGCTACCGGCTGGCGGGCCTATCAAACGCTGGCAATTTGATGCCAATGACTACAAAACCACGCTGCACCGCCAACTGTTACGGGAAACCGATTACCGAATCGAGCGGCAAACCCAGCAGCGCTTTAGACAAAACTTGACCGTCTCTGGCTTGCATATCCCCACAATCTATCCCGAATGGTGTAATGAGGGCGTGCTAGTCCAATCGTGGGAAAAAGGTTGCAGGTTTAGTGAAACCTGCCACTGGCCTAAGCAACAACGGCTGGAAATAGGCCGCACCCTATTGATGGCCTTATGGCAAAGCCTGTTCGTCCACGGCGAAGTGCATGGCGACCCCCATCCTGGCAACTACCTGTTCCGGCTGGATAGCCAAGGCCATGCCGAAACGGTCTTACTGGATTATGGCTGTACCGTGCTGATTGCCCGACAACGGCGGTTGGCGTTCTTGAAACTGATTGAAGCCTATTGCACGGGGCAGAACATTGATGCCTTTGGCTGTTTTGTCGCGATGGGCTTTAATGCCGACAAACTGGCGCACCTACAGGAACAACTGCCCGAACTCTGCACCTTGCTATTGCGCCCGTTGTTAGCCTCCAAACCGTTCCCTGTTGCACACTGGCAATTAAGCGCGGCCTTGCAAAGCCTGCTGGGTGAAAAGCGGTGGTGGTTTCGCGCCGCCGGCCCTGCGGATCTCATGCTGTTATTACGCGCTTTCCACGGAGTTAACCAGCAACTGGCGCAACTTGATGTCGCCTTGCCGTGGTGGCCTTTATTGAAAAATGCCGTGGGCGCAGAGGTGTTAGAACAGGCACGTCAGTTGGACTTGCCGACCACCGCCACCGCAAATAACGTAACCGCCCGCACCAGCGCTAGGCGTTTATGCGTACGGATATGGGAAGATGGCCTTCCCGCCATTAGCATGGATTTGCCGCCAGAAGCGGCCACTGACTTGGCCAGCCTCATTCCCAGTACTGTTCTGGCGCAGTTAAACGCCGAAGACGGACTGGATTTGCCCGCCTTAAGCCAACGCCTACAACGCGAGGGCATTAGCCCGCAAGACTTGTTTAACGGGCATAGCGGGTCTAAACACTATAGGGTGTGGCTGGAGTAATACAGGGGAATTTCTTAAACAGCCTTACTCGCCTTATTTAGCGTCTTACTGACCAAGGCAAGCAGCTCAGGGATGTCAAAAGGTTTGGTCAAATAAGCCATAAAGCCTGCTTGCAGGCCTTCTTCAATGACTTTCGGCATAGCGGCGGCACTGACGGCAACCACGGGGATAGCTGCGGTGTCGGGAGTGGCTTTGAGCAAATGTAAAGCGTCCAAGCCACTCATTCCGGGTAAATTGATGTCCATCAAAATCAGGTCAGGCCGATATTGACGGATTTGCGCCAAACCGCTTTCGGCATGTTCGCCTATCAGCAATTCAACATGAGGCAATTTGCGGAACACATGGCGCATGACATTGGTATTGATCACACAATCGTCAATGTAAATAACCCGCCCACGGATATGCTCTGGGTCAAGGGGAAAACTGTTGGTTTGTACCGGCAAACCACTGGGCACCTTCTCGTCTAAGGCTATGGGCAAATCAATCCAAAAGTGGCTACCGACACCTTCAATACTGTTAAATTGGATACGGCCTTGCATCGCTTCAACTAGGCGTTTGCAGACAACCAATCCAATACCCGTCCCTTCGATACCCCTTTTTTCCGCCCCCAAACGCTCGAAAGGCCGGAATAAGACCGCTTGATCCGCCAGAGCTATCCCTAAGCCAGTATCCGCAACAGAAATACGGACAACATCACCATCAATGGCACAAAATAACCTCACCGTGCCACCTTCGCGGTTATATTTGATGGCGTTGGCCAACAAGTTCAACATCACTTGCCGCAGCCGCGAAAAATCGGCACGCACCGCGACTTCACTATGGCAATCTTGAGTAAGAATGATACCGCGTTCAGCCGCGCCAGGAGACATCAGCGATACAATTTCATCCAGCAATGGCGGCAAAGCGAAGGTTTCCAGGTGCAGTTCAAATTTATTACTTTCGATACGCGCCAAATCAAGTATTTCATTGATAAGGCCCAGCAAATGCTTGCCGCTGGT
>JACXTQ010000002.1 GCA_016919605.1 Methylovulum sp. | reverse complement strand
GTGGCAAAAGCTGATGAACGGCGAGCATTGGCAAGGCGAAATTGTCAACAAGCATAAGGACGGCAGTTTTTACCATGCCGACATCGGTATCTCGCCGGTACTCGATAGCAACGGTTCATTATCCGGTTATGTGCAGATCCAACGCGATATTACTGATAGCATGGTGCTGTTGAACGTCTCCGAAGTGTTGCAGCAAACCAGCAGTTTGACCGCCCGTTTCCAACAGGTGCTGGAGCTGTTGTTCAAGCTTAAGTCGCTTGACCTGAAACATAAGGGCGGGGTGTTGTTGCGCTCTCTCGATCATCCTGACCAATTGAACGTGCAGATTCTCAGTGGCGATTTAAGTGAAGCATTTATCGACCAAGAAAAAACCGTCCATAATCCTGCATCCTTGTCAGGACGGGTCTTGCTGGCCGGTGAGTTGCTGGTGGCGGATGATTGTTATTGTGCGGCCAGCCATGAGCATGAACTGTTTGATATGCAGGCGCACGGCCATTATGTTGTGCCGCTGGTGGCGGGCAACGAAATCTTAGGTATATTGTTTTTGTACGCCGATTGCTATCCTGTGCAAACCGAAGGCCGTTTGGCGATGTTGAAACAAGTCGGTGAGATGATGGCCTTGGCGGTGCAGCAAGAAGAAACCAAAGTGGCTTTGGAGACGGCCAGGGATTTGGCGATGCAGGCTTCTTTGCTAAAAAGCGAATTTTTGGCGAATATGAGCCACGAAATCCGCACCCCTATGAATGGGGTGCTGGGTATGTTGGATTTGTTGAGTGACACCCCCTTGACCGCGACCCAACAGGACTGGGTGGATACCGCGCACAGTTCCGCCGAAGCCTTGCTGGACATTATCAACGCCATCCTTGATTTTTCCAAGCTGGAAGCGGGCAAGTTTGCCGTTGAACACATCGATTTTAATCTGGTCGATTTGGTTGACGACATTTGCGCCCTATTGGCCGTCCGCGCTTATGGTAAAGGACTGGAACTGAACTGTTCTTTGCCTGTGCCGATGAATTTGACTTGGCGGGGCGATCCTATGCGCATTCGGCAAGTGCTGACTAACCTGATCGGCAATGCCGTAAAATTTACCGAGCAAGGTGAAGTCTATGTCAATGTTAGCCGTACTTCGATAACGGCAAATTTGGATGACGTGCGCTTTGAAGTCCATGACACCGGCATAGGTATTTCCCAAGATACCCAGCGTGAGTTATTCAAGCCTTTTTCTCAGGCGGAAAGTGCGACATCCCGCCGATTTGGCGGTTCTGGTTTGGGTTTGTCTATCAGCAAGCGTTTGGTCGAACTGATGGGCGGCCATATCGGTATGGAAAGCACCTTAGGTATAGGCACGCATTTTTGGTTCACCTTACCATTGGAACATGCTAATACCAATGACGAGCGGCAATTGTCTTGCGACCTGTCCGGCAAACGCACCTTAGTGGTTGATGACAATGCCACCAACCGTAACATCTTGGTCGGCTATCTTAGCAGTTGGGGGCTGGCCGTCAGCGAGGTTGACAATGGCAGTGCCGCTTTGATGCAATTGCAGACTTCCGCCCTGCACGGCGTGATTTATGACCTGATCCTCTTGGACGTGCAAATGCCCATCATGGACGGCTTGACTTTGGCAAAATGTCTGGCGCATATTCCGACCTTAGCGCACATCCCGATTATCTTAATCTCCTCCGGCGACCAATTTGCTTTGGCCGACTATCAAAACACCTCAATAGTGCAACGCCTGTTAAAGCCCGTGCGGCAAATGCAATTGTTTGAAGCCATTGTCAACGCCTTAAAATGCGTTGACGCACCTGCACAAACCAGCAAACCCGAACAAGCCTTACCCAGTTACCAAGGCAAAAATGTATTGGTAGTCGAAGATAACAAAATCAATCAAAAAGTCATTATTGCCAAACTGGCAAAATTTGCACTGGTGCCAGATGTTGCCGAAAACGGACAACTCGCCCTTGATAAACTGGCGAAAAAACGTTATGACCTTATCCTAATGGACTGCCAAATGCCTGTGCTGGATGGCTATGCCGCCACCCGCGCCTTGCGCCTGCTGGAAAAGCAAAACGGGGTAACGCGCCAAGCCGTCATCGCCTTGACCGCCAATGCATTGGAAGGCGAGCGCGAAAAATGTCTGGCGGCAGGGATGGACGATTACTTGACCAAACCAATAGTTTCCGAACAGTTACAAGCGATCTTGGCGGCACACTTAGGGGAACAGCCCGCTATTGGCATAGCCACGCCTGTGCCGTCCCTTTCGGGTGGCGGTGTGTGGGATGAAGCCCGCGCCGTTGAACAACTCGATGGTGATCGTGAATTGCTGGACGAAATGATCGTACTGTTTTTAAGCGAAGGCCTTAAACAATTGGAAGCCTTAGCCATAGCCCAAACAGAAGGCAATGTTCCGGCACTGGCCAACGCCGCCCACTCCCTAAAAGGTACCCTGACCCATTTTTGCGCTGACAGTGCCAAAACTGCCGCCAGCGTCTTAGAACAAGCGGCGCGCAACGGCCAAACCGCCGACTTGCCGACTTTGACCCAAGCCCTACAGGAAGCCGTCAACACCTTGCTGCAACGCCTACAGGCATATGTGCCCAACCCGCAAGGACATTAAAAAATGCGCATCCTGATTGTCGAAGACAACCAAATCACCCGTCTTATGATTGGGCGTAGCCTGAAAAAATGGGGCTATGACGTGTTGGCCGTGGACAATATCAACGCCGCGATAGACATTATTTTAAGCGAAAAAATCCAATTTATCCTAACCGACTGGGTAATGCCGGGCGGTAACGGCACCATTCTCTGCCATTATGTCCGCGCCCTAAACCTGCCTTTTTACACCTATATTATCTTAGTCACCTTCCTTGACGATGCCCAATCGGCAGTACAAGGCATGGATGCCGGGGCTGATGATTTTATCCGTAAACCGATACAATTGGATGAACTGCATGCCCGTATCAAAGCCGGTGAGCGGATTTTGAATCTGGAAAAAGAGCTACAAGAAAATAACCTGCGCTTGAGTGAGTTGAGCGATAAGCTGATTGCCGCCAATGAAGTCATCAACCGCGATTTGAAAATGGCCGCTAACATGCAGCGCAGTTTACTGCCCGCCTCGGCAACCATGCACCAAGGCATTGCCATTGACTGGCTGTTTTATCCCTCCACCCAATTGTCCGGTGACATTTTCAACATTTTCCCCTTGGACAACGACCATATCGGCTTTTATATCCTTGATGTCGCCGGACATGGTATTGCTTCGGCCATGCAATCGTTTACCCTCAGCCGTATCCTGTCGCCGGATATGGGCGGTAGCCATTTAAGATTTACCCTACCGGAAGCGCCGCACCAGTTGCTGATTCGCTCTGCGTCCGCTGTCACTAGCCGCCTGAACCGGCAATTCCAAACTGATGCCAGCAACATTTTCTATTTCACTATGATATACGGCGTAATTGATACCCTATCGCGTAGCATCGATGTTTGCCAAGCCGGACATCCGCCGCTGCTCCATCTATCCCAGGGTCGAGCCGCTGAATTTATCAATGACGGTGGGGGCTTGCCCATCGGTATTATCGATCACGCCGTGTATGGGTCAACGCAATTTAGCTATCAGTCAGGGGATAGGTTATTCCTCTATTCCGATGGTATCACCGAATGTGAATCGCCCACCGGTGAGCTGTTCGGTAGCGAACGGCTACGCCATTTTGTCGATACCACCAGAGATTTGCCCATTAATGAAGTCATTCGCGAACTGGATGGGCAAATCCGCACTTGGCATGGCAGTGATGACTTTGAAGATGATATATCTTTGTTGGTTTTGGTTGTGGCTTAAACCTAGTGGCAACTGTAATGACTCAGTTTGGCACAGTCTATTTAGCCGTTAACGCCTATTTAAGGTAAAATCACCTATATCTAGGCTTATTCGGCCATAGCGGACACTAAGGAATACCCATGACCCAGCCCCTTAAAAAAGCGACCACCTTAAGAGAGGTTCATTATCTGTTTGACCCTGTGCGGGATTTAAGCACCGAAGAGGAATTGGCCACTCTCTATGTCGATAGGGACAACAGCCATACCCGTGAACAAATCGGCTTGTTCTTGGACAGTGACTTAATGTCCCAACGGCCTGTGCATCTGTTGTTCACCGGCCATCGCGGCAGCGGCAAGTCCACGGAAATTAATAAATTATGCAGTGATTTGGACGGCGATTTTTTTATCGTCAAAGTTTCGTTCAGCAACCGCCCTGATGTCGATTATGTCGATGTGCTGTTAAAAGCGGCCATGACCCTATTTAAAACCGCGACCGATGAAGAGGTCATCAAAAAATCCCCCGCGCAAATCATGGAAGGTTTATGGGTTGAACTGAACCAATTTATTGAAAACAAGCTGTTTAAAGGCATGACTATCAGCAAGGATTTAGCTGCCGCCGCTTCGGTCAGTGCCAAAGTGAATTTATGGGCTGTGGAATTTGAAGGCAAATTTGAGACCGAGCCGCAATCACGCGATACCTTTAAAGCCAACAGTGAAAAGTTGTTATCGGAAATTGTCGATAAGATCAATCTGTTGTCAGAGCGCATCCGCAGCAGCTACCAGCGTCCGGTGCTGTTTATTTTTGAAGATGCCGACAAAATCGACTTACAATCCGCCAAGGACATTTTTTACCAACACAGCGCGACCTTAGTCAATCTACGGGCTTCGGCGATTTATGTCATTGATATAGCCTTACGTTATAATGCCAATTTTACCGTCACTTGCGCTAGTTTTTCCGAATATCTCTGTTTGCCCAACATCAAATTAGTTGAAAAAGGCGGCCAAGCCCTACCCGCCAACCGCGCTTTGTTGGCAAAAATCATCGACCACCGCGCCGATACCGCGTTGTTCGCCCCTGAGGCCAAAGACCTGCTGATTACTTACAGTGGTGGTCTGATCCGTAGCTTAATCAGCCTGATACAACGTGCCGCTTCCAGGGCCATTATCGAAAAAAGCCCGATTATTAATACGCAGCACGTTGACCATGCCATCAAACGGCAAAAAGGTGATTTTATCGCCATGTTGGCCAGCAAAGATTACCCCTTATTATTCAGCCGCCACCAAGACAAGCAACTGACTAGCGATGATGACACCCAAACCTTATTGCAATCACTGACCTTATTGGAATATGAAAACGGTGTCTTATGGTGCGATGTGCATCCGATTATCCTGCCCGAAGTCATCGAACGGGTGAGGGCGACTGATTAAGCTCATGGACGCTTTTCCAGAAGCCATTGAGGATGAATTTAAGGAAATGGCTTTTGTGTTGGAGAACGCCGGACGCGGCTGTTGGATTATTGCCGTGTGCAACCAAGCCAGCGCTAGGGCGCAGATTATCCAACGCTTACAGGCCGAAAGCACACTGCCGCTATTGACCTGGGAATACCAGCCAGACCAACCTTATCCTATCGGCTATTTAAACGCCTTAAGCCCCGAACAACAACGGCAACAGGCGATAGTGTGCTTTATCAATACCGTCCAAGGCGGTGACAAGACCCTTAAGTCACTGGATTTTAACCGCGAAAAATTCGCCCAATACCCGCACAGCCTGATATTTTGGGTGACGGAGCATGAGCGCGGTGAACTTGCCAGAAAAGCCGGGCATTTTTGGGCGCAACGCCGAGGCTCGTTTGATTTTTCCGCCTGGGTTTTACCAGCAGAGCAATACAATACGGCTAATGGCATTGGTGATTGGCTGAATAACTTGGTCAACATTGACGGTTATCAGGAAGCCTTACGGCAATTGGCCTTTTATCAGCAGTTATTGGCAGAGTATTCACAAACGGAACCGACCACCGCCAGCACCTCGTTGCTTATCGCCGAAACGGCGGATAAAATCGCTTATTTGCTGTATTACTTGGGGCGGTATCCAGAAGCGGTGGCTTTTTGCCAGCAAGCTTTGGCTATTTATCAAAGCCTGTCAGGGGAAACGGCTTATCCGGCGATAGCCGCCACTAACAATCTTGCATTATTGTATCTTCAGAGTGGGCGTTATGGTGAAGTGGAGCCGCTTTTACAAAAAGCCTTGGCTGACTTAGGGTCATCGGATGATTATCAATTGGCGAAAGCTACGGTGTTGAACAATTTGGGGTGGCTTTATGGTGCACAAGGTCGATACGCCGAAGCCGAACCCTTGTACCAATGTAGCTTTGCGATTAGGGAAAAGGCCTTGGGAGAAAGCCGTCCTTATGTCGCCGCCAGCCTGAACAATCTGGCAGGGCTTTATAACTCCCAAGGTCGATACGCCGAAGCCGAACCCTTGTACCAACGCAGCCTTGC
>JACXTQ010000051.1 GCA_016919605.1 Methylovulum sp. | reverse complement strand
AAAGGCAACCCGCTTTATGAGGAGGAAAAAGCCCATAATAACGCCCTTTCAAAACGGCGCGTTTTGATTGAGCATGTCAACCGCCGCTGCAAGATTTTCAGGATTGTCAAGGACGTTTACCGGGGCAAACACAAAAACCACTCCCTAACATGGATGGCCGCGCTGGTTAACCTGAGATATGGCAACATTTAGGAAAGGTGTCTATTAGGCTATAAAACGCCTTTGGAATTTGAGCGGGGATTTTACAGCGAGGTTGCCTAAGAAACCGTCCGGTTTTTGTTGACCATTACAATGGAGCATGGGCTGACTCATACGCTAAAATCGTATATTTGTTCGGCTCCCAACAAGCTATTCTCAATCCATCCCATAAATAGCCATCGCCGCTATCCTTTCGTCAATCTGTTTTGATAAATGCTGGTAGGTCGGGCTGTTGGTGGAGTCGTAACGTGCTTTAAATTCGCTTTCGTTCATGTGTTCGGGCAAATCTCTGGGATCAGGCATAATATCGCTGTAATCTTTGATTTCTGACAAGGCTTTTTGCAGTTTTCGGGCTTTTTCAGGGGAGGTGGTGGCCAACTCGCCTAGGCGGGTACCGGCTTTGTCCGCCGCTAAATCGACAAAGCTAAAGCCGCTGCCGCCGTCCGCATCACTCAACTCCTTTTCTTCCCCCACTACTTTTGACACTTGTCCGTTCATGGAGGCAGTCAACGCTGCCGAGCCGATAAAATGTTGCGCCAAATCGCTGCGTTTGTACATAAATGCGGCGTAATAGGGCGTTGCCTCGGCTTTGGAGGTGATGAAGCGGTGGGTTTCGTGTTTGTTGACGTAATCATTGATGGCAATAATCGCCAGTCTATTTTCGTCAATGGCGTTATTTAGACTGGAGCGTTGGTAGGCCAGGGCAAATAAAGGTTTGAGTAAGTCGGCGAAGGAAAGTCGCCACTTGGGGTCGTGTTGGCTGACAATTTCGCTGATTTTTTTCTGATAGTCATTAAAGTCCGTGTGGGCGGCGTTGGGGTTCAGCAACTGTCGGGCTTGGATTAGAGTGTCCAGATCAGAAAAATAAGTGATGGTGATGGTTTCCGGGGCTATTTTCACCGCTTGGATCTGGCGGGTGGCCAGCAAAAAATAATTGTTTAACGCCGAATGTCGGATACCGTAATCAATTAGATAGGCGGCAATACCGGAGGGTAACAATAATTTGCCGGCCTTAAATTTAGTCACCGTCGGCAAGGGGTTATCATCGACATTGCCGAGCCTGAGTGTGACGTTGAGGTATTTGCCCAATGGGTTTTCTGGCAAGGTGGCGGTGACGATAAATTTAAGCTTATTGGCTTTTAAGGAAATATCCACCGCGCTTTTGCTGTAGCGGTTAAGCAGGTAGTTGGCGGCGAGGTTTAGATCTTCTTTGGATAATACCAACGCGCCTATTTCATCAGGGCGGGTTTTGGAGCCTTCGCGGAGAATTTTCCGCGCCCGCAATACGTCCTCATGGCTGAGCGACCAACCCAGTTGTACGTCAGGATGGTCGCTGACACCGAACAAAATGATAATCACGCCCATTGCCAACAATGTGCCTAAGCAGTAAATCGGTAGGCGTAATAAATGCTTGATCATGCCAGTTAGGAAAATGTCAGGATAAAGTCCGCATCTTTCAGGTATTCGGCTTCTTGAGCCAAATCGGCATGGGTCAGTGGCGCGTTAGCCAGCCAGCCACCAGGAAATTTCAGGGTCATTTTGCTTTTACCCAGATTGATTTTAAATTCAGGCAAGGCTTCGTCATGGCGGTTGCGCCGCAACAGCACCGCCAGCCGTAAGATCAAAGTCAGGTACGCGGCATTTTGGTGCCAAGGTGTCGGTAAATTTTCAAAACGGGCAAATGAGAATTTACGCCGATGTGAGCGGATGATAGCTGCCAAAACAATCTGGTCTTGTTTGGAAAAGCCCGCCAGATCGCCATTTTCGATGATGTAGGCACTGTGTTTATGGTATTGGCTATGAGCGATGTCTTGGCCGATTTCGTGCAAGTCCGCCGCCCAATCCAAAAACTGATGGCAGTCTTCATCGGCGGCAAACGACCATTGGGTGGTGGTGTTTTCAAGGATGTAATGGACTGTCTGTTTGATTCGTCCCGCATGTTGGCGGTCGGTATGGTAGCGTTCGGCGATATTTTGGATAGTGGTGGCACGAATATCTTGATCGTAAATACGGCCTAATAGAAATTGGATCAAGCCTTCCCTGAGCGCCCCGTCAGAAATGGTCATCTGCTCAATGTTCAGGCTTTTAAACGTAGCGTAAGCGATGGCTAAGCCGCCGGGGAAAACCGGCAAGCGCTCCTCGTCAAAATCAGGCAGGTTCAGCTCGCTGATGTGCGTGCATTGGACAAGATGGTTGACCAGCAAGTCCAATCCGTGACGGGTGATGCCGTTATTGCTCCAATTTTTGGCTTCCAGCACTTTGGCGATGGCTTTTAGGCTGCCGGACGCGCCAATCGCCACATCCCAATTGCAGCGTTGGAAGTGAGTCTCTATCGGTTCCAGTTGTTGTTCGGCGAACAGCACCGCTTTGTTGAAAGCCTCTTTAGATAATTTGCCCTCAGGGAAAAAATTGTTGCTTACCGACACGCAGCCCATGTGCAGGCTTTCTTTGCTCTGCGGGTTTTCGCCGCTGCCGATAATATATTCGGTGCTGCCACCGCCAATGTCCATGACCAGCCGCAAATTGCCCGGTGAGCCTAAGCTAAACGCCACGCCCTGATAAATCAATCGCGCTTCTTCTATGCCGGAAATGATATGGATAGGGTGGTTTAGGGCTTGTTCGGCTTTGGCGAGAAATTGCGCGGCATTTTTGGCGGCCCGCAAAGTGTTGGTACCTACCACGCGCACACTCTCCGGCGGGAAATTGCGGATGCGTTGCCCAAAGCGTTCCAGACATGCCAAGGCACGTTGTTGGGTATCGAGATCGAGCATGTTATTTTTGTCTAGCCCCGATGCTAGCCGGACCATTTCCTTAAGTTGATCCAAAGTGATCAATTTGCCATCGTTTAATTTACAAACAATCATGTGAAAACTGTTAGAGCCAAGGTCTACAGCCGCGACGATTTCAGGTGGTTTTTTTTGCACAGGCGATCCAATGTTGTTTACGGGTGGGTTAGTCGCGTTAAGGTGGCCGAGTTT
>JACXTQ010000006.1 GCA_016919605.1 Methylovulum sp. | reverse complement strand
TGGCGCGTCATCTTTGCTGTTTGGAGAAGGTATTGATCAATCAGAAGCTAAAGCCTTGCCGCAAGCAAAACACTATAAATTTTTTGAAAATCCATCAGATTGCGCGGCAAATTTTTAATTCTGAAATAAGCAGATAAAGGCAATAGCCATGTTTTTACACATTACGCATTAAGGAATGGAGTTATGTCGGGCAAAAATGAACGCTGGTCAGCCAAGATTCTCCACATTGGCAATATAGCCGTCCGGGAAGCACAAGCGCGTAACCGTGAACTGGGCATTACCAATTGGTATTCTTTAAACGGGCAATTGGTGAATGATGCGGCTGCACCTGAGCCAAACCCAGATAAAAAACCGTCTGGTGCATCGCCACAATGAGCTATCAACCGCCTTACACCATCACGCCAAGGATACTCCAGCAAGTGGCGGACATTGTCGAGCTGCTGACCCGTTGGGAAGTTGCAGACGGTAATGCTATGTCGCCGCAGTTACGGCGCAACCATCGCATCCGAACGATTCAGGCATCGCTGGCTATTGAGAATAACAGCCTGAGCGTTGAACAAGTCACCGCCGTATTGGAAGGCAAACGGGTGTTGGGTTTGCCGCGTGAAATACAAGAAGTGCGTAACGCCTTTGCCGCTTATGAGCAATTGCCGCACTGGCAAGCGCACATCACGGCGGATTTATTGGCGGCACACGCTTTGCTGATGGCGGGCTTAGTGGATGATGCGGGCTGTTTCCGTTATGGCGGTGTCGGCATTTATAACCAACAACAGTTAGTCCACATGGCTCCGCCCGCCAGTCGGGTGGATGCCTTGATGGCGGATTTGTTGGCGTGGCTGGCTTCGGCAGTGGTACATCCATTGATTGCCAGTTGCGTGTTCCATTATGAATTTGAGTTTATCCATCCGTTTGCCGATGGTAATGGTCGGATGGGGCGTTTATGGCAAACCTTAATTTTAAGCCAGTGGCAACCTGTGTTGGCGTATTTGCCCGTCGAATCGGTCATTAGGCTGCGGCAAGCTGCCTACTACCAAGCCTTGGCAGATTCCACGCCGTTTATTGAATTTATGTTGCAAGCTTTGCATGATGCCATGACCGACGTGTCGCTAAAAACATCGGGGAAAGTGTCGGGAAAAATGCTTGTACTAATCCGTGAAAATTCGCAGATGACCATTCCAGAACTGGCTTTAGCCATTGGCGTGACCGAACGCTCGATTGAGCGGAATTTACAAAAGTTGCAACAGGAAAAGCGCTTGCGGCGGGTTGGGTCGGCTAAGGGTGGCTACTGGGAAGTGATTGACTGATCGAAGCACAGTTCTACCAAGATGACGGGGAAAACGCTGGTGAAACAGCTAGGTAGTTACCTAAAAGACCAAAGGTTTATTGATTCCAGAAAGTAACAAATTTGTTACAATGATTCCATGAACTACACCATTACTTACTACAGCGCAGACGTTCAAACCGACTATTTGCCCTGCCAAAAACGTTACAAGCCCGTTATATCGGCTTATCAGCGCGAATGATGCAGTATGGTGCAAACTTAGGCGAGCCACATACCAAAGCTTTAGGTGATGGTTTGTTTGAATTACGGCTTAAAGGCTCAGAAGGTATTGCACGGATTTTCTACTGTACTTTAGTCGGTCGCCGGATTGTGATGCTGCATAGTTTTGTTAAAAAAACGCAAAAAACACCAGCACATGAACTAAAAATTGCCCAAAATCGCATGAACGAGGTGAAACATGAACACTGACCCTACCACCCCAATGCTGACCCACGAAGAAATGGTTAACGCCATGTTAGCCGACCCGGTGGTGTACGCTGAATACCAGCGCTTGGAGCGTGAGGAATTTACGATACTTGATGAAATCCTCAACGCCAGACACGCTGCCGGATTAACCCAAGCGCAAGTCGCCGAACGCATGGGGACTAAGGCGTCGGCGGTGGCGCGTCTGGAAAGTGCATTGGTGTCCGGCAAACATTCCCCCTCCATCGACACCTTGCGTAAATATGCCGCTGCGGTCGGTAAAAAGTTAGAAGTGCATCTGGTGTAACCACTTATGACCGAAGACCAACTGGAACAAGAAACCCTAAGCTGGCTGGCGGATGTTGGCTATACCGCTATTTATGGCCCGGACATTGCCGTTGATGGTGTCGCACCTGAACGTAGCCATTATGCCCAGGTGGTGTTGGTTGAGCGTTTACACACCGCAATCAATCGCCTGAATCCCTTGGTGCCATTGGTCGCGCGTGAAGATGCGTTGCAACAGGTGTTGAATCTGGACACGCCTGTGTTGCTTTCGGCAAACCGTCATTTCCACCGCTTATTGGTCAACGGCGTGCCTGTTGAGTATCAACAAGACGGCGAAACACGCGGCGATTTTGTCCGGCTGGTGGATTTTGCCGATGTGGCGGCGAATGAATGGCTGGCAATCAACCAGTTCGCCATCAAAGGGGCAAAATATTCCCGCCGCCCTGACATTATCTTATTTTTAAACGGCTTGCCGCTGGTGTTGCTGGAGCTGAAAAATCCGGCTGATGAGAACGCCGATATTTGGAAAGCGTTTGACCAACTGCAAACCTATAAAGAGCAAATCCCCGATGTCTTCCAGTATAACAGGGCAGTTTAATGAGCTGGAAACTTTGGTGCGTGGGGTATTGGCTCCGGTTTATCTGTTAGATTTCCTGCGCTTTTTTGTGTTGTTTGAAGATGATGGCACGTTGATTAAGAAAATTGCTGGCTATCATCAGTTCCACGCGGTGCGTACTGCCATTGCCCAAGTGATTGCGGCTTCGCGCCCTGGCGGTTCGCACAAAGGCGGCGTGGTCTGGCATACCCAAGGTTCAGGCAAGAGCATCACCATGACCTGTTTCGCCGCCCGTGTGATGCGCGAACCGGAGATGGAAAACCCGACGATTGTGGTGATTACCGACCGCAACGATTTGGACGGGCAGTTGTTCGGGGTATTTTCCTTGGCGCAGGATTTATTGCGCGAACAACCCGTGCAAGTCGAAACCCGCCATGATTTACGGCGCGTGTTAGCCAATCGGCCTTCTGGCGGTATTGTCTTTGCCACTATCCAAAAATTCATGCCAGGGGAAGATGAAGACAGTTTCCCCATGTTGTCTGACCGCCAAAACATTGTCGTGATTGCCGATGAAGCGCACCGCACCCAATACGGTTTTGCCGCGAAAATAAGGGCAACCCGCACAGTAGGTAGCGTTAACCGACAAGATACCTTGGATTATTCGGACACAACTACAACGATAAACCCATCGGTAGCAATGGTCGCCGAACCGCGTATGGTCTACCAAGTCGGCTATGCCCAGCATTTGCGTGACGCACTGCCTAATGCCACTTTTGTCGCCTTTACCGGCACGCCCGTGTCCTCCGAAGACCGCGACACCCGCGCCGTGTTCGGGGATTACATCGACATTTACGACATGCAGCAAGCCCGCGAGGATGGCGCGACGGTGGCGATTTACTTTGAATCCCGCCTTGCCAAGCTCGGTTTGAAAGAAGATGCCTTGGCGGACATTGACGCAGAAGTTGATGAATTGGCGGAAGATGAGGAAGACGACCAGCAAGCCCGCCTGAAAAGCAAATGGACGACGCTTGAGCAAGTGGTCGGGGCTGAACCGCGCATCCAGCAAATTGCCGCCGACCTAATCGCCCATTTTGAGGAGCGTAGCCAAGCGCAATCCGGTAAAGCCATGATCGTAGCGATGAGCCGGGAAATTTGTGTGCATTTGTATAACGCCATTATCGCCCTCCACCCAGATTGGCACGACGACGATCCAGAACGTGGTGCTATCGTAGGTTTTGTCGCCGCCTAGTGACGGGGGAGGGAAACAGACGCGTCTTTAATGGCGTTTTTTTATGCCTGAAATCGGCAAGTGTTGCGGCCTTATTGTGGTTTGTTGCCGCGTTTTATTTTGAACTGCGACAAAATTGCGACATTTTTTCTTACTGGCGTAAAAAACCTACATTTTCATGTAATGCCTTTATTTGATTGGTGGCGATAGGTGGATTTGAACCACCGACCCCGGGGTTATGAATCCCGTGCTCTAACCAACTGAGCTATATCGCCGTCTTGCGAGGAATCGCTGAAAGAGCCGATTATTTTATATAGTTAGTTTATGCCTGTCAAACATTAAATCTAAAATGCACGACATCGCCATCTTTAACAACATAGTCTTTGCCTTCTAACCGCCATTTTCCGGCATCTTTTGCACCCTGCTCGCCTTTGTAAGTGACGAAATCCTGGTAAGAAATGACTTCGGCGCGGATAAAGCCTTTTTCAAAATCGCTGTGGATTACGCCTGCGGCTTGGGGGGCGGATGCGCCGACCGGGATAGTCCACGCACGCACTTCTTTAACACCGGCGGTAAAGTAGGTCGCCAAGTCCAACAATTCATAACCGGCCCTAACAACACGGTTAAGCCCAGGTTCTTCTTGGCCTAAGTCATCAAGGAATTCTTTGCGCTCGTCTTCTTCAAGCAAAGCTATTTCGGCTTCTATGGCGGCGCAGATGGGCACGACACGGGCGTTTTCTTTGGCGGCTAAGGCTACGACCTTGTCCAGCAGCGGGTTGTTCTCAAAACCGTCGTCTTGGACGTTGGCGATATACATGGTGGGTTTGAGGGTCATTAGGCATAAATCCCGAATCAGAGCCTTTTCGTCCGCGTCCAAGTTCAAACCACGGGCGGGTTCGCCCGCTTCCAATTGTTTTAAAACCCGCTCCAACACGCTCTTTTTAGCCACATCATCTTTGCTGCCTGATTTGGCCATTTTGCTGACGCGCAACAAGGCGCGTTCCACCGAGGCCATATCCGCCAAGGCCAGTTCGGTGTTGATGGTTTCTATATCGGAAATGGGGTCTACCTTGCCGGCAACATGGACGACGTTTTCATCATGAAAACAGCGCACGACATGGGCGATGGCATCGGTTTCGCGGATGTTGGCGAGAAATTTGTTGCCTAAGCCTTCGCCTTTGGAAGCGCCGGCGACCAGCCCTGCGATGTCCACAAACTCAATGGTGGTAGGCAAGGTGCGTTCGGGCTTGACGATTTCCGCCAGTTTGTCGATTCTAAGGTCGGGTACGGGCACAACGCCGACGTTGGGGTCTATCGTGCAGAAGGGGTAATTTTCGGCGGCGATTTTTGCGCGGGTCAGGGCGTTAAATAAGGTTGACTTGCCTACGTTGGGCAAACCCACGATTCCACAATACAGTGCCATAGCGTTTTTTGAATTCGGTTAAGTTAGGGACAGGGTGCAACAAATCGAACATTATACAATTTATTGCCGATAACCACACGGCAAAACGTTTAGACATCAATCATCAAGTACATAAAAACAAATTTTCAATTATTTTTGCGAATCGGACATGACGCTCTCAAAAGGGGGGAAGCCCAATAACATTTTTTAATTGCTTGATTTTAAATGACTTAAAAAATAACAGATAAATTGTTAATGCAAAAGGATTTTTTAATGCTTTTAGTTGTCGATACTCGTCAATGACACTGATTTTATATCAGCATTAATTACAAAATAAACAAGGTATTATTATGAACTACTGGCTAATGAAATCTGAACCTGACGTATTCAGCATCTCCGATTTGGTTAACCGTCCGGGACAGTTGGAGCCTTGGGACGGGGTGCGCAATTATCAGGCACGCAATATGATACGGGATGCGATGAAACTGGGTGATCGAGTGTTTTTTTACCATTCCAACTGCGCCGAACCTGGAATTGTCGGCATTATGGAAGTGGCAAAAGAAAGTTATCCCGACCTTTCGGCATTTGACCCTAATGACAAGCATTTTGACCGCATCAGCGACCCAGCCAATCCGCGTTGGTTCAGCATCGATGTCCGCTATGTTAAAACCTTATCACGCACGATCACCCTACAAGAGCTGAAACTAAAGCCAGAACTCACGGGGCTAGCCTTAATCAAGCGCGGCAACCGCTTGTCGGTCATGCCGGTCAGTGAGGAACAATGGCAGTTTATTTTGGCGTTGGAATAACCTGCTGTCTATTTACTCTTTGCCCAACACTTAGTTCTTGGGCTTTTCTTGTTGGCCTTGTTCATAGCGGTCATACGATTGGGTGGCGGTATCATAGCACCGCGCCCGTTCGGTGTTGTCGGCAATTCTGGCACATTGGTCCAGACGCGCGCCTTGGGCGGCATCATAGACCTTCTGCGCGGTGCAGCCTTGAAGCAAAACGCAGAGCAACGCGGGGAGGATTAATTTTTGCATGTGTTGTCCTTTAGGCTCATGGCTTAAACTGGCGGCGATAAGGCTTTATCGCCGCATTTTAACGTAACTGCCGGAAACAGACTTACCTGCCTTGTATCCGGCTCTTGCCCTACACTACCTGATCTTTCTTCATCATCATACGGATACCGCGTATCGCTTGGCGGGTACGGTGTTCGTTCTCAATCAGGCCAAAACGCACATGGTCATCGCCGTATTGCCCGAAGCCAATACCGGGAGCCACCGCGACTTTGGCTTCCAACAATAATTTTTTGGAAAACTCCAATGACCCCATAGCTCGATAGGCTTCGGGGATTTTTGCCCACACAAACATGGTGGCTTTAGGTTTTTCAACCGGCCAACCAGCGGCGGCCAAACCATCACATAAGACATCACGGCGTTTGCGGTACATGTCGGCAATCTCCGCCACACAATCTTGCGGGCCTTCAAGCGCGGCAATGGCGGCGATTTGTATCGGCGTAAACGTACCATAGTCCAGATAAGATTTAATCCGAGCCAGCGCCGAAACCAGTTCTTTATTGCCGCACATAAAACCGACGCGCCAGCCAGGCATATTGTAGCTTTTTGACATGGAGAAGAATTCTACGGCAATGTCTTTCGCGCCTTCGATTTGCAGGATGGACGGGGCTTTGTAGCCGTCAAACACAATATCGACATAGGCAATATCATGCACCACCCAAATATTATGCTCTTTCGCCAAAGCGATGATTTTCTCAAAAAAGTCCAATTCCACGCATTGCGCAGTCGGGTTGCCGGGAAAATTGATAATCAGCATTTTCGGTTTCGGCCAGCAATCGACAATCGCCTTGCGCAACTCTTCAAAAAAATCCACACCGGGAATCAGCGGAACGTGGCGCAGATCAGCCCCCGCAATCACCACCCCGTAAGGATGGATAGGATAGGCGGGGTTAGGCACCAAGACAATATCGCCAGGGCCTAAGGTCGCCAAAGCCAAATGCGCCAAGCCTTCTTTAGAGCCTATGGTGACAATCGCTTCGGTTTCTGGATTCAAATCCACGTCAAAACGGGTCTTATACCAGTTACAAATGGCTTTACGCAAACGTGGGATACCTTTGGACATCGAATAACGATGGGTGTCTTCGCGTTGCGTCGCCTCAATCATCTTATCGACGATGTGTTTGGGGGTCGGTTGGTCGGGGTTTCCCATACCAAAATCGATAATGTCTTCACCCGCAGCGCGAGCCTTGGCTTTCAGCTCATTGACTATATTAAAGACGTAAGGGGGTAAGCGGCTTATTCTTTGAAATTGTTCCATTTACAGCTCTTGGGCAACCAGTGTCTAAGTAAGGTTAAAAACAGTCTAAGGTACTGTTACGGCAAACATCTGTCAAATAATAGGCAGATTAAATAATAAAGTGTGCAAAAAACGGCAAAACCTAGGCAAATAAAGCCCTAAATTCAATGTAACATTAAGCTTCGCCTATGCCCTCTGAACCACTGTCTCCCGGACATGTACTTCCCTTTGCGGTAAGGGAATTTCTATATGGTGCTCACGCAGGGCGCGTTCCAGCCGCAGGTGCAAATCATGGATGACTTGTAGGCGGTGGGACATTTCGCTGACAAACGCGCGGATGGAAAAGTTAATGGAACTATCGCCAAAGCCGGTTAACAATACCACAGGCGGCGGCTCGGCAAGCACCAACGGCGTGTCCTGTACAGTTTCCAATATCAGCTGATGCGCAAATTCCAAATCCGTGCCATAAGCCAGGCCAACCGGAATCACCACGCGGGTGATCGAGTCGCTTAACGTCCAGTTGATTAACTGGTTAGTGATAAACGTTTTGTTCGGTACGATCAATTCTTTTTGATCCCAGTCCATAATGGTGGTCGCCCGCATTTGGATGCGGCTGACTTTACCCGTGACATCCCCGATGGTGACGGTGTCGCCAACACGGATAGGCCGTTCAAACAGTAAAATGATACCCGACACCAAATTGGCGAAAATTTCTTGCAAGCCAAAACCTAAGCCCACACTGAGCGCGGCCACCAACCATTGCACCTGCTCCCAGCTACCTCCTAGCTCATTGGCGACACACAAAAAGCCGATGGAAATCAGCAGATATTTGGCGAGTTTGTTGATAGCATAGCGACTACCGGCTTCTATGGTCAAATGCCGAAACCATAAAACCTCCATAAGCCCCGAAAAATTCAGCACCGAGACAATGGTGATAAACACATACATCGCCGCCAATAACAAATTGGTCAAAGTCACCGGCCTCATGATCTCTTGCTTGTCCACTGTCACCTGATATTCCCATAGCTCAATATGGTCAAGGAATGAGAAAGCCGGAAAGATATTCTTCCAAATCATCCAAATACTGATAATCAGCGTCAAACAGATAAACACATTCAGCAATTTGACGGTTTGTGCGTTGATTTTAGGTATATCCAGCGGCTCTTCCAGCGGCAACGTCACATCTTCGCCACCTACGGGTTGTGGCCTTTCAGGCAACGCTGACAATCGCCGCTTTTGCCGGGCATTTTCTATCGCCAATTGCCGGTTCACCAATGTCAACCAACGGAAGACCATTTCGTGTGTCACCATCATCAAAAACACCAAGCGCAGGGTGACGACGAGTTGTTGTTGCAATTCCAAGGCGCTCAAATAATAACCGGCCACCGCAAAGCCGATAATGGTTAAGGGCAATGCAATCGCTCCCAGATACCAAAAATAACGCAACTGGTTAAGCCAACCTTGCGGATTGGCGGCAATGGCATACTGCAATAGGCCACGGGCCGGATGCAAAATCATGCGCAAAAATACCGCCATCGCCAGCAGGCTGATGACCAATGCCAAACGCCCGATATTATCGCTGTACAACGCTTCGCCGGATGCGCCCGTGCTGTTGATCAAAAATACGCAAGGCACGGTAATAAAGCGCAACCAGGCGATTTGCCCCCGGAATAGGCTGGCGGTTTCTTGCCGCCATTGGAAATGTTTCCGTGCAATCCCTTGCGGAGCAAACAAGCGGTAAAAAAATTGCAAGAAGAACAGGGGAGCCGCCGCGACTTGGAACCCTACCCCCGTGGCTTTGCTAAATTCGGCGACATGCAGGCTATGGCTTAAAAACCAGCCCCAATAATAAAACATTAACGGCAACGGCAAAATTATCAGCAACAAATGCCCAAAAGCTTTAACCGTATAGAGAAATCGGTCGCTATAAAATTTGCCGACTTGTTCCGACAGGGTGATTAAGCGAAACTTGCTCCAACGCTGGCAAAACACCAACAGCAATAAGCTTAAAATGGCGGCAAAGGCCAAAAAGGGATCATAAGACAGCGCGGTTAGCGTATCTTTAATGACCCCCATCCAATTCAACGGCGACAATAGCCATTGCGAGGCGTGATAGAGCCCGGGCAGAAAATCGGCGTTAATGGGTTCGGAGCTGGGTACCCAGAGCAGGCGTTCGTCAAGATACGCCGCAAATTTTTTCGCTTGGGTGATCATTTGTTGCCTGGCAAAATCAAAATCGCCCAAAGACCGTAAAAAAGTGTTATCCGCCACCGTCAACTTGTTCAGCAAGTCTTTTTGGCTGTTCATCAATACCCGCAGTTCCGCCTGGATCATCATGCGTGATTCATTGGGCATGTTCGGATCGACTTGACTGTCCATGATTTGCTGTAAAGCATGATCGACATCAGCCAATTTTTTTAGCTTGTCTTCTATCTTAAACAACGCCAAACTGGTCTCGGCAGTCTCGTTTTGGACGGTTTCCGCCTGTACGCCATGCTGTATGTCGGTCAATAAATTACGCCGTTGTTCGCGGAGAATTTTGCCTAAGGCCGGACTCAAGCCCGCTAGGCTGATTTTTTTTTCGGCACTTTTAAAATCACTATCAATTTCGGTGACTTGGGCATCGAGCAGATTTTCCTGCTCGTTGTAAGCGTCTATTTTAGCGGTGGTCGCTTGCAAATCCTTACTGAATTGGATGTTTTCACGGGTGATGGCCTGAATGGCCGGATGCTTGCCGGCCAAGTCTTTTTCGGCTTGGCTGAGTGCGTCTTGGGCTTGTTTGGCGGCCTGTTGGCGACGTTCCGCCAATAGGCTATCTATGGCGGCAAGCACAGGTATCAACGCGCTTTTTTGCACATCCAACAGCTGATACTGGTTCTTTAATAAATCGACCCGCACCGGATTGCTGATGGCTTCAATATCGAGCATCTTCAATTCAGCGGTACAGGCATCCAGCAAGGTTTTTAGCGATAACTGCTCGGCTTCGGCTTCGACTTTCAATCCGGTAATGGATGGAGTCTCCAATTTTTTCTGGCTGTTATCCAAATCCTGCTGGGCATCGAGCGTTTCTTGGCGAATCAAAGGCGGCCTGTTGTTTTGCAAGGCCAGTTCATTGTCCAATTTTTTTAACTGCTCATCCAGGTTGCTGACTTTTTCTTTTTCAATAATCAGCCGCTGTTCAAGCTCTTCGGTGACTAGGCCAGAAAAGTCTTCTGGCTTTTGCTTGGCTTGTTTTTGTTGCAGTTGCTGCAAGTCTTTTTGCAGTTTTTTAATGGCTTCCGGGGCTTGCTTGGTCGCCAGCTTGAATTCTTCGGTTTTGGATTTGAACAGCTCCACATTGGCAAGGTTATCTTGCGCGGAATGATAAAACTTCAACACATTGGCCTTAGTTTTTTCATCAAAATCCTGACGGGCATTGATGGCATCAATTTTGGCCTGTAGCGCGTCTTTACTGGTTTCCAAAACCGCTTTTGGCACATTGGCACGGCTTTGTGCGGCAACAGCTTCGATATCGGCAATCATCAACAAGGACAAAAAAATCAGCAAAAGCAGCTTTGCATAAACAGATGTTACACGGTTATTTATCAATTTCATTAGGTCAGGCAAAGGGAAAGGCCCATTACGGAACAAGGCAAAAACGGGATAACGCTTAGATAAAATGCTAGCGGATGGTTCAACATCACAGGCAGGGCTTAGGGGGTTTTCTGCAAAATAACAGCGCATCCTTAGTGCTTTCTTAACAGTTATGCTTTTTTACCGATTATAATACGCAACTATCCCACCACGCCCTTAGTCAATAGGACATTTTATGAAAACACGCTTAAATATTTTGACGGTTGGTGTATGGTTGGCGTTGGCGGCTTGTTCCCATCAAGAAGCCAAACAAGACACCCAAGCCGCCCCCACCGTTGCCAAACAACCTGCTCCCGCCAGCCAGGACAACGCGCTGTTTTCCGGCCAAAATCCCGCTATGACCCTGCTTAAGGACGGCAAGAAATTAAATTTGGTCAGGATTATGGATGGGGCTGCCTGTAAAAATGAGGCGCAAGGCGTAAAAGGCAGTTTTTTGATTTACGCCAACCCAGAGGATATGGAGCGCATCAAACGCGAACAAGGCACAAAAGTGTTCAGCGATTTTGAAAACAAAATCCAAACGTTTTCGGCTGAAGTTTTGCAACAGGCCGTTGAAACCACCAATCTGGACGACAACCCCTTTGCCCTAGGCAAAGATGAAGCCCAAGAAAAACTCGCCAAGGATTTGAGCGCCCATTTTCAACAAGCCGCCGTTGCCGCCATCGGCCGTTTTGAAAAAGACACCTCGTTGACCATTAACATTACCGCCTATCCGCCTTCGCTGGAATTTTACCGGCAAGGTTGCCAAGCGGCGCTCAATGAGTCTGTCGCCCCTGAAACCAGCCCGACAAAACCGTAAGAGGTTAACGGCCTTTACCTTAAATACCGTCTGCTGGCAGGGATTGCCAACGCCAACGCGCAGACGGATACGCCCCCTACCGTAAAAGGACAACCACTGAATATGAATTCCTCGTTACCTAAAGAAGAACAGTGCCGCCAATTAAACCAAGCCGCCCTGGATTATCACGAATTTCCTAAACCGGGCAAAATTAGCGTCACCCCGACCAAACAACTGACCTGTCAACGCGATTTGTCCTTGGCCTACTCGCCAGGGGTGGCGACGACATGCGAAAAAATCGTTGAAGACCCGCACAATGTCGCCCGTTTTACCGCCCGAGGCAATTTGGTGGCGGTCATCACCAATGGTACGGCGGTGTTGGGGCTGGGCAATATCGGCCCCTTAGCCGCCAAACCGGTCATGGAAGGCAAAGCGGTGTTGTTCAAAAAGTTTGCGGGGATTGACGTGTTTGATATTGAAATCAACGAAAGCGACCCTGATAAACTCTGTGACATCATTGCGTCCTTAGAGCCGACCTTTGGCGGCATTAACCTAGAAGACATCAAAGCCCCCGAATGTTTTTACATTGAGCGCAAACTGCGCGGGCGCATGAAAATCCCCGTGTTCCATGATGACCAGCACGGCACGGCGATCATCGTCAGCGCGGCGATACTCAACGGCCTGAAAGTGGTCGGCAAAGATTTTAAGCATTGTAAACTGGTGGTTTCAGGCGCAGGTGCGGCGGCTTTAGCGTGTTTGGACTTGCTGGTCGATTTGGGCTTTCCGTTGGCCAATATTTTTGTCAGCGACTTGGCCGGCGTGGTTTACCAAGGCCGCACCGAACTGATGGACGATGATAAAGCCCGTTTTGCCCAAGATACCCCGGCGCGTACCTTAGCGGAACTGATACCGGATGCGGACGTGTTCTTAGGGTTATCGGCAGGCGGCGTGTTAAAACCGGACATGGTCAAAAACATGGCGGCCAAGCCACTGATTATGGCCCTGGCCAATCCGACCCCCGAAATCTTGCCCGAAGAAATCCGCGCCGTGCGTG
>JACXTQ010000050.1 GCA_016919605.1 Methylovulum sp. | reverse complement strand
GTCGATTACCGCTACTTTAGACCGTTGCCATATCTGGCGGGCGTTAACGCCACAAATGTTCCGTTACCGTTTATTGGCGGAAGCGCTCACCACCCACCAAGGCAATCCGGCGATTACCGATGAAGCCAGCGCCTTAGAACTGCAAGGCTGGCAACCGAAAATTGTCGAAGGCCGCCCTGATAACATTAAAATCACCCGCCCCGAAGATTTGGCGCTCGCCCAATTTTATATGGGGCAAACCACTATGGATGCAACCGTATGATAAGAGTAGGACAAGGTTATGATGTACACCGTTTTAATAATGGTGACCATATCATTTTAGGCGGGGTGCGCATCCCTTATCAGCAAGGCTTGGAAGCGCACTCTGATGGTGATGTCGTCCTACATGCCTTATGTGATGCCCTGCTCGGTGCGGTGGCCTTAGGTGACATCGGCAAACACTTCCCTGACACCGACCCTGAATTTAAAGGTGCGGACAGCCGCGTCCTGTTGCGCCATGTGTACACTATCGTCCAAGCCAAAGGTTTTAAACTGGTCAACGCCGATATGACCATCATCGCCCAAGCCCCAAAAATGGCCCCGCATATCGCCGCGATGTGCCATAACATCGCCGAAGACTTGCAAGTGGCGGTTGATTGTATCAACGTCAAAGCCACCACCACGGAAAAACTGGGCTTTGAAGGACGCAAAGAAGGCATAGCCGTACAGGCGATAGTGTTGGTTGCCGAGGTTTAAGCAACTAAGCCGATGGATGCCCCTATAACCACCCCGTCCATTTCAAGCGGAAATACAACAACACGCTGCCGACAATCACTCCGCCGACAACCGCCGGATAGCTGTATTGCCAATCCAGTTCCGGCATGTGCTTGAAGTTCATGCCATACCAACTGAACACCATGGTCGGGATAGCCAAAATCGCCCCCCACCCGGCCAAGCGTTTGACCACCTCGTTTTGCCTGACGGTCTCAAAAGTCAGATGGACGTGCATGGCCGAGATCAGCATTTCCCGCATCCCGTCAATGGCTTGATCAACACGCTTGATATGGTCGGCAATGTCACGGAAATACACCTGCACTTCTTTGGGCACAATCAGGCCATGAAAGCGCATCAGCTCATTGCAAATGTCAATCACCGGCATGATCGCCCCCTTGAGCAACAGCAATTCGCGCTTTAATTCGTATAAATCTTCCATAGTCTGACGGCTAGGACGGTTCTCAAAAATAGCCAATTCCAAGGCTTCAAACCGCTTTTGCAAACCATCGATAACAGGGATATAACCGTCAACGATAAAATCCATGATGGCATACAACACAAAGCCTGGGCCTTTGGCCAACTGGTGCGGCATAGCCTCGCAACGCTGGCGAATTTTCCGGTGGTCGTGCGAAGCCCCATGCCGAACCGTCACCACAAATCGCCGCCCGGCAAAAATATGGGTTTCGCCAAACTCAACACTGTCGTCCGTCAAAACCGCCGTGTGCAACACCATAAACAGCGAATCGCCATATTCCTCTATTTTAGGCCGCTGATGGGCGGCACAAGCATCCTCAATCGCCAGTTCATGCAGGCCGAACTCCTCTTGGATTTTCAGCAACAGCTCAGTATCCGCCTCACGCAAGCCCAACCACACAAAAGCATCCTGATGCTTAAGCACTTCGCTGATGTCTTCAATTGTGACATCACCCAAGCTCACGCCGTGTTTATAAGCCACACATTTCATAATCATACCGGGATCGGTCTGCACGTTCAAAAAGCCTCCTTATTTGGCAATAGTAATGCTGGGCGAATCTTGTTTCGGCAAGTCGCTCATAGTCATTTGAAACACTTGATATAACAGGCGGAACCCCTCACGGTTCCATTGATAGCCGGATTCGGGCTTGACCGCATAATAGCGGCCAGCAAACTTGACGCTCAAGTCGGCATCTTCCGGCTCCCTGTCCGAAACCGTAATCGCTAATGTTTGGGCGGGATTTTCGGTGACGGGCGGAGTTTGCGGATGCTTAGCAACCGGATATTCAGGGCTATCACCGACACCTTGGCCAATAAAGTTCAGAACATTGTGGAAACTACGCAACCGTAACGTGCCGTGTAAAGGCCACTCGCCCCCTGGATAACCTGAGCGAATATCGATAATAATTTCATTACTGTGCAAATTGTCATCTTCCCTTTTCAACCATTCCCGCTCGCTGTTGCTGAGGCTGGCCGGATTGTAATTGCTTAAGATGATATGTCCGGTTATACGTTTACTGAGCTTAATTTGCTGATGGGCGACATCGTAGCCCACGGTAAACTCATTTTGCAGGGCGGAAAATTGGTCGGTCGAAAAACTCGCCGCCGGTAACACCCAGCTCCTGTCAAACAGCAACGGATTGACATACAAGGCATGGCGGTCTTGTATTGATGACAAATGTAGCATCGCTTGCCGGAACATTCGATACCCACCGCCATCGGCGGGTTTGTTCTGGTAAACCTCATCGCTATTGGCGTTAGTGATGCGCAGCTCATCAATCAGCAAACGCAAAATCAAGTCCACATCCGCACCTTGGCGCAACAGCATGGTGAGCTTGGCTTCCTGCAACGGCTCCAACAAACGGCGGGTAAACTCTTCGCCTTCCATCGGCACAATGCTGATAGTGGGGGTTTCCGAGACGCTACCGCCAAATGACGGCACTAACAATGCACCGCTATCACCCGTAAACGCAGACCCCGCCCCGGCTGTAAATTGAAAGCCGAAGGTCGCGGCAATATTGGTGACACCGGTAAAGTGCATAGGCTGGTGCTGGTGGGCGCGGGCAATGTTCAGTAACAATTGCTTGGACAAGGTTTCTGTAATGGATTTGTCATAGGAAATGACCGCATCATCCAGTAAGGTGGGCGAAGATACACAGCCTTGCACACAGTAAAAAATCCCCAGTAACACCAACCACGGCAATTTCTTTAGGGTTTTGGCAAAAAAAATCATCATGGTATAGGATTAGGGAATGGACAACCATCCCAAAAAATAGATATTCCGCCAATTATATAGGATGCACCGTCTTAGAGCATAACAGCTATCGATCATCGCTTGCATTCTGTTAATGTTTAATTACCACCCCGCAACAATAGCGGCCTAAAACAGCGGCTTTGACAACCAATATTAACCTTGTTGATGTTATCTCTAGTGAAGCTTAGCGTCCTTACTTAAACTGGCTTAACTGTGAAACTATTACTAAAATTGATAGTCACGGAATACTAATGCGCTCTCCTGTCCAATACCGTACCCACAATTTCGAAATTCCCTACAAGCAATTGGTAAGCAAACACTTACTCTTTTCAATTCAAACATTAGGATTACCATGGCAATTAAACTAGGCACTACAGGCAACGACACTATCATAGGCACAGCAGGATGGGACACGCTATATGGCTTGGCTGGCAATGACAGCCTATCAGGCGGCACGGGCAATGATATTTTATCCGGTGGCGATGGCAACGACATCTTAATCGGCGGCGCGGGCGCGGATTCCTTAAGCGGCGGTGCGGGGGCTGATGTCTTTAAATATGGCAGCCTTGACGATGCCAACGGCGATACGATTGTTGATTTGGCAACAACGGATACCATTGACTTTTCCGCCATTACCAATGCTAAATTTATTGGCGGCGTTCAATTTAATGGGGTGGCGGGGGAAATCCGCTATTCTTTTAGCAACAACTATATGGGGGCAGGCATCTATGGCCTCTCATATTACCTCACGATTGATACTAACGGTGATGCCCAAGCCGATGTAACCTTAGCCATTACGGGAGGGGTTGGCCTTACTGAAACGGCAGTGGGTTCAAAAATTTTAAAAGTGGCCCCCAACCAAACCCTGACCGGAACCGACAATGGCGAAACGTTAACAGGGGGTGCGGGCCATGACAGTATTGCAGGGCTAGGCGGCAATGATAGCCTCAATGGCGGTGAAGGCAATGATGCGTTGATCGGTGGCGATGGTAATGACACATTAACAGGGGGCTTAGGCTATGATACCTTAACAGGAGGTAGCGGAGCGGATATTTTCCGTTTTGCCGGCTCCGATGATTTTTCCTCGAACATCACCAATTACTACCCTAGCCTACAGTTTTGGGGGGATATCATCACTGATTTTGGCCATGATGGCGATCAACTGCTATTTGCCTTTCAAGGTTTAAGTTTTATCAACGACAATGAGTTTAGCGGTGTCCCAGGGCAATACCACCTTAACGGCAACTACTTGGAGTTCGACTTTAATGGCGATAAGAATGCCGATGCGGGCATTTATCTAACAGGCCTAATCACCGCGCGGATTGCCTTGGCAGAAAGCGCCCCCGGTTCCAATCGGTTGGTTATCGCCACCAATAAAGTGCTGGTGGGTACAGTAGGTAATGATACCTTGCTGGGTGGCAATGGTTACGACACCTTGACTGGCAATGCTGGCAATGATTATTTGTCAGGGGGAGCCTATAGCGACCAATTGAATGGCGGTGATGGTAATGACACCTTGCTCGGTGGCATGGGAGCCGATACCCTGGCTGGAGGTGCTGGCAGCGACACTTTCAAATACAATGCCTTGATAGAAATGGGTAATAATAATTACTTAAGCTTAGGCAGTTATAGCCGGGACGCAATCACCGATTTGGCCGTGGGTGACAAAATTGATTTGAGTGCGATCAGCGGGCTGGCATTTGTCGGCCTAGGCCATGATTTTAGCAAGGTTGCCAATCAAGTGCGCATATATGACGAATATAATGAGACTCTATTGCAGGTAGATGCCGATGGCGACGGCTACGCCGACTACAGCATCACACTGGCGGACAATTTGACTATTGAAGAAACCGCCACAGGCTCAAGGATTTTTCAAATTGCCACCAATAAAATCTTGAACGGCACAACGGGCAATGACACCCTGACCGGCGGCAACGGCGACGATACCCTAAACGGCAATGCTGGCAATGACATCCTGATCGGTGGCTATGGCCGGGATGTCCTAACCGGAGGTATTGGCAATGATAGCTTTAAATACAACACCTTATCGGACATGGGCGACGGCAGCTATTTAGGATCGGCCAAGTATAATACGGATTCTATCACCGATTTGGCGGTGGGTGACAAAATTGATTTGAGCGCAATCGCTGGACTGACATTTGTTGGTGTGGGCAACACTTTTAGCGGAGCCGCCAACCAAGTGCGCATATATGACGACTACGATGTAACCCAACTGCAAATTGACATTAACGGCGATAAATCTGCCGACTACAGCATCATATTGGCGGACAACTTGATTATTGAAGAAACCGCCGTAGGCTCAAAGATTTTCCAAATTGCCGCCCCCAAAATCCTGATCGGCACGACTGGCAATGACACCCTAACGGGAGGCAACGGCAACGACACCCTCAACGGTGGCGACGGTAATGACATTCTGATTGGCGGAGCTGGCAAAGATACCCTAACCGGTGGCATAGGTAATGATAGTTTCAAATACACCACCTTGGTGGAAATCGGTAACGGCGACTATTTGGGTGCGGCGGGTTATAATCGAGACACCATCACTGATTTGGCGGTGGGCGACAAAATCGACTTAAGCGCGATTGCTGGGCTGACATTTGTCGGCGTGGGCAATACTTTTAGCGGGGTCGCCAATCAAGTATGCATATCCGACGATTATAATGCCACCTTGCTGCAAATTGACACCAACGGCGATGCGTCTGCTGATTACAGCATTGCACTGGCGGGCAATTTGACTATTGAAGAAACCACCGCAGGATCAAAGATTTTCCAAATTGCCGCCAACAAAACCTTGAGCGGCACGGCTGGCAACGACACCTTGACAGGTGGCAATGGCGATGACACCCTCAATGGTAATGCCGGAAACGACACCTTGCTAGGTGGCTATGGCAGGGATACCCTCAACGGTGGCGATGGTAATGATATTTTGATTGGAGGCTTAGGCGGAGACACCCTCACTGGAGGTGCTGGCACCGACAACTTTAAATTCAATTCATTAGCTGAACTTGGCGATTACTATAGCGGTTCCGCCCATAAAACCATCACCGACTTTACCGCTGGCGATAAAATTGATTTGTCTGGCGTTGATGCAAACAGCAACTTATCCGGTAATCAAGCTTTCACATTTGTCACCGATTTCACTGGCGTTGCCGGACAATTAATGCAGGGGGGCGGCGGGGAAATTTACGGTGATGTCGATGGCGATTTCTCTACTGATTTTGTCATTTACCTGACAGGCTCGGTGCCCAACCTAACAGCGGCTAGCTTTGTCCTGTAAGTTTAACCCTGAACGTAAGCACTTATTGGTAGGGGGACTCGCCCCCTACCTTATTATTTCTTCCCCTTAGGGATAATCTGTAACAACCGCCGGATATGGCGCTCGGTGATGAACGCCAGAAAAAACAATTGCAAAAAATTTTCCGCTTCCATCCTATTTAGGCCAATTTTTTTCGGCACCAATTCCTTACGGGTACCAAATAACTTATCCCACACCGACAGCACGATGCCATAGTTACTGTCATGCTCGCTGCGTAAGGCGGAATGGTGGACGCGGTGCAAAGACGGGGTAATGATGGCTTGGGAAATCAGCTGTTCGTGCTTGAATTCCAAATTGGCGTGGTGGAAGAAGATAAAAAACAGCTCTATGATTTCAATCGCCAACACCACATAAGCTTCCACGCCAATAATAATGACAAACAGGCATTTATATAAAATTTCCAAGAACAGGTCAAAAACATGGAAACGAAACCCCGTAGAAACATTAAAACTTTTGTCGCTGTGGTGGACTTTATGGAAGCGCCACAACCATTCATATTTATGGCTGATGACATGCCAAATATAAATGGCGAAATCAAACAGCACAAACGACAACAGCCATTTCAGCGGGCCATTGCCCAGATCACTTAATAATCCAAAGCTAGAAAAGCGTTGGGCAATAAAAAACAATGAC
>JACXTQ010000005.1 GCA_016919605.1 Methylovulum sp. | reverse complement strand
ATTGACCAGCGCATTTGCTGGATCACTGCCAGCAAATTGGCGTTGCTGAGCGTGGCGTTATCCAGAGCGGGGCATTGGTTATCAGCGAACAAACCACCTAAGGCGGGTAAGGCCAAACGCGGCTCACCATTCGCTAAGCCACGAAAAACGATACGCAAACTTATCCAAAGATCATCGAAGCTGTCACGGGCGCGGCGATGTAAGCAGCGGTCACGCAATCTGGACATGGCATAACCTTCGCTGTATGCTTTACGCGCAGCGGTGGTTTTCTGATCGTTATCGTCAGTGTGCAAGATGCCGCGTTCTTCAACGGTAAACAGGAAAATCAGCCGGTATACCAAGCGTAGCAGTTGTTGGAAATAGGCTTCTTTGTTTAAGTGGCCTTCGTGCAAATCGCGGCGTAAAGTTTCGTTGGCGGGGTGTTGGATAAATCCGGTACCCAGTGTTAATAAGGCATCGGTTACGCCTTGGCGCAAACCGTCGCGGACGCGGGAGCCTTCGCGTTGACCTTCGCTACGCCAGTTTTCCCAGATACATGCACCGTTTAAACCCGCCCGGCTAGCGTGCAGTAAGCGCCAAGCCATTTCAAATTCGGCAAAGCGTAAGCCGCCTAACATGTCTTGGATATCGAACTCCAAAAAACTGGGGCGTGTTAGGGTGGCCGCATCGCGCAATAGGCGGATTTGCCTGCCATTGCTGACTAACGCCCAAAGATGCTGATCGCTGGCATTAAGAAATTCTTGGGCCAATTGAAAGGCACTTTTTTTCCGTACACCGCTACCGGCAATGGCAAAACACGAGTCAGCTTCATCCAGACCCAGTGAGTGTGGCGCAATCACTAGCGGGATGCTGTGCCCAGCTAATCCTGTTATGGGGTATCGCCGCTCACCGATATCGATACCGTTGCCTAAAGCAAGATTGGTATAGCCTAATCCATCACGCAACAGTTGCTGGACAAATCTGATAGTGACTTCAGTGGCATCAACATCTTGCCGCTCCATGTTGGGGGAGAAATGTCCCCATTGGGCAGTGGCAATTTGAAAAGCCCGGCTGTATTCATCCTTTAATTTTAGCCCCATAGGGACTTGATAATCCACCTCGGTTTGGTGGCTGGCCTTGCCCAATGCGGCTTTTTCCAGTTGGTCCGGCAAAAATAAGCCGCCTTCCAAACGTAAGGTTGCCACGCTTAGGACGGCTGAGTGGTTTTTTTTGACGCGTTTCATAAATCGGCCTTTTACAATGCGTCAGGAAGTAAAACGTAAATGCCAATCACATCGACCGGCATACAAGGTGTCACGCTGTATTGACCTATATCTTTGGCGGCTTCCCGCACCCGGCAATGATCGGCCAATAAGGCTTCGGCACGTTGTTGGGCCAAGGCTTCGATATGTTCAGGCTGGTTCTGGATAAATTCCAGTGCAGTTTTAATTTCGCGTTGCATCACATCACGGGGTAAATTGCCACTAGGCTGACATTCCAGTAGTTTGCTGGCGTTTTCTTCGCTGAGCCATTCTGGTTGGGTACGGCCCCGTACAGCCAAAGTCACTGTCTCTTCGGCCATCAGTTGGTAAGGTTGCCGCCGCCGAATATAGCTGAGTTGATGGCGCAGACGTAGCAAATACAAGGTGGTGACCACATCGACTGATTCGGTGACCGTTGTTGCGCAACGTGCCGCCAAGGGCTTGTCGCCAAGCAAGGCCTCCTCCAATAAGTGTTCGGCCAGCAAGGTAACGACCGGGTGGCTGCGGTGTAATTGTGAGAAATCAATGGTCAGCGGTTTGTCAATGCCTTCCTCGGCGAACCTGAGCTTTAAAGCTTCCGAGAAATGCTGGGGCAGTAATTTGAAATGCTTACGTTTACCCTGTTCAAGGGGGGCATTTAGCCGGGCGCAAGCCGTTTGTACAAAACGCTTAACATCCTCTTCCGTACCCAGAGCGATTTGCTGCTTTTGCCATTCCGGCAGCACTTCTTCAGGTTTTATGCGGCGTTGGGCAAATACGGTGCGATTGGCCTTGGTTTTTTCTATGGCATCGTGCCATTGGGCTTGTAGCGGTTTAAGGAGGTCTTCTGAATCAACAAAATCAAATAAGCTACGGTTTTGTTCGCTACGCTTCATCAATGCCGCTTTTACCAAGGCCTGATTGATGCGTGATACATCTTCCGGCATTGGCACCAGTACGCCCAGTTCCTTACGGATAGCATCGGCTTTTTTGAGGATGACGTTCAATACAAAGCCATCCACCGGGTTATCCTGCCCATAAAGCATCGTGCAACGCACTTCGGGGGCTTGCTGCCCGAAACGGTCCACCCGGCCTTCACGCTGTTCGTGACGCGTTGGATTCCATGCCAAATCGTAATGCACTACGGAGGTAAACAAATGCTGTAAGTTGATCCCTTCAGACAAACAGTCGGTGGCGACCAGTAAGCGCTGATCGGCATCTTCCATAGATTGTATGCGCAATTCGCGTTCTTCCGGTGTGTATTCACCAGTCATCGCGTCTATTGTCACGGCGGGGAACTGGATTCGCAATTGCTCGGCGACATAATGGGCGGTCGCAATATAACGGCAAAATATCACTGGATGAAAACCCTCTTTTAGCAGGCCTTTAATATGGCCAATCAATACTGCCAGCTTTGGATCACCCATTTTGCCGCTAAGGTTTTTTGCTTTGGCAATCAAATCCTGTAATCTGGTCGCATCCTGCAATTGCGCTGGCGGCTCCAAGTCGTTGCCGCCCAAATCGTCGGCTTGGCCGTCATAAAGCCTTTCATCGGTTAAGCAAGT
>JACXTQ010000403.1 GCA_016919605.1 Methylovulum sp. | reverse complement strand
CCTGGGCCAGGAAAAGGATGGCGAAAGACCATTTCAGCTGGCAAGCCCAATTCCAAGCCGATTTTGCGCACTTCATCCTTAAACAGTTCGCGCAAAGGTTCGACCAGTTTTAAGGTCATGTTTTCCGGTAAACCACCAACATTGTGGTGGGATTTAATCAAATGCGCCTTACCGCTTTTCGCCCCTGCCGATTCGATGACATCGGGATAAATGGTACCTTGCGCCAGCCAGCGGGCATCAGTCAATTTGGCCGCTTCTTCATCGAAGATTTCGATAAACAAATTACCAATAATTTTGCGTTTTTGTTCGGGGTCGTTGATTCCCGCCAGAGCGGCCAGATAACGGGCTTCGGCATTGACGCGGATAACTTTGACCCCTAAGTGTTCGGCAAAAATCGCCATAACTTGATCGCCTTCGTATAGGCGCAACAAGCCAGTATCGACAAACACGCAGGTCAGTTGTGGGCCAATGGCCTTATGCAGCAAGGCTGCCACGACCGAGGAATCGACCCCGCCGGATAGACCCAAGATAACAGCATCGCTGCCCACCTTGGCGCGTACCGCTTGGATACTGTCATCAATGATATGTCCGGCGGTCCATAACGCCTCACAGCCGCAAATATCCAAAACAAAACGCGACAAGATGCGTCCGCCTTGCTGGGTGTGGGTGACTTCAGGATGGAATTGGAGCGCGTAAAAGCCTTGGACCTCGTTGGCAATGCCAGCTATCGGCGCCCCTTCGGAGCTGGCGATCATGATAAAACCATCAGGCAAGGCGGTGACTCGGTCGCCATGGCTCATCCAGACATCCAACAAACCGAAACCTTCCGATGACAAATGGTCTTCAATGCCATTGAGCAACTTAGAATGCCCACGGGCTCGAATTTGCGCATAACCGAATTCACGATGGCTGGAGCTTTCAACCTTGCCACCCAATTGCTCCGCCATAGTCTGCATACCGTAACAAATGCCTAGTACCGGTATTCCCAATTCAAACACGATTTGTGGGGCGCGGGGCGTGTCCTCACTGGTTACAGTTTCCGGCCCGCCTGATAAGATAATACCGTTAGGCGAAAACTGTTGCACCTCGACGGCGCTGCATTCACAGGAATAAATTTCGCAATATACGCCAATTTCGCGGATGCGCCGGGCAATCAGCTGGGTATATTGGGAGCCGAAATCTAAGATCAGGATTTTATAGGCGTGGATGTCAGTTGCTGTTTGCGTCACGTTGTACTCATTGGATTAAAGGACTATCCGCTTGAAACGGATAGCCGGTTAGAAGGGGGGTTGGCCGATAAGGCATCTTGCCAACCCCCTCAAAAAGCGGTTAGGGTAAAGCAAATAAGGCTATGGGCAAAGCGACGATTACCGGATAACCTTATGTCCGCGACCGCTCATGCAGTTGTTAAAAGCACTTTTATAGCGTTTTTCCGCTTCAAAGCCTTGCTGGCCTGCTGCGCCCAGCCCTCCGACCGCCGCCCCGATAGCAGCACCTATACCCGGATCACCGACTGCCGCACCAACCGCTGCACCACCGGCCGCACCTGCCAAACCGCCGACACCCGCACCTATGGCCGCTTCCTTGGCTGTACCGCCGGAAGCCCGATCGGCCAATTTTTTGCATTCGGCCATGTCTTGGTCAACACGACCGGCTCTAGGATCGCCATAAGTGTCAATAGTAGGAGTCCAACCGGTCTGACTTGCACAACCGGCCATCAAGATGGTTGCTGCAAAAGCGACACTGATTGATATTTTTTTCATGGGAATTGTCTTCATAATTTAATTAAAAGGTATTGCTAAAGCTTATTGCGTAGCTAAAGTATAACGGTCATCTGTGAACAAACACTGAATAATCCCAGCGCGTAAAGACCGCTATTAAGACAGGTTAATAGGAAGGGAGTTCAAGCATCTGAACGTTTCCATTATTGCCCGACACTAACCACAAAACTTTTTTCATCCAACACCTTGCCCGTATCATGCAAAAGCTTTACCGTCCAAGCGCCACCCGCCTGGTCATCAAAGGTTTTATGCGAACTGACGCGCCAACGATCCGCCCCCGCTTGCAAAGGCTCTTTCACCACCGATACCCCATTGCGCAACCATTCATGGTAAAGGATTTTGCCGTTCATACCGCGCAATTCGTTAAAATAATAAACCGTGGCTAAGCGGGATGGCGTAACGCTCACACCTTGTGTCACGACATCGCTAGGCTCTTTGTTAACAATGCGGGTGGCCAACACCGCCCGGCGTACCCGTACCGGCTTTTGGGAAGAGGCTGCGGTCAACGGCTTATCGGAGCCGGCGGCATTAGGGGAAGCCATTGCTAGTGCCATAGCAGATTTTTCTTCCGCAACAGTGGCCGGCCCTGACGCTTGTCCATCAGCATGAGGGGGATTTTGGTTAACTTCGCCACCTTGCCCGGTAGCCGATGGTTGCTCGGGATCATCACCACTAAACGCATACACCGCTAGGATCAAAAACAGAACCAACCCTAACAACGCAGTGACCGCCAACGCTATACGCCGAATATTCCAAACCGTAATCACGACGGCATTGGGCGACAGTGTTTGACGGGTTTTGGCGGAGGTCGGATACTTGACTTTAATCACCAGATTTTTTTTCTCGGCCATACGTTCACCCACGGTCAATTCGATTGCAAAAGCACACGGTTTTTGTTTAAGACCGCTACAACGCGAACAATTCGCGCATTTTTTGGCCTGGGCTATCGGCTCTCATAAACGCTTCGCCCACCAAAAAGCTGTAAATGCCGTTATCCAACATGAGTTGCACATCGTCATGGCTATGGATGCCGCTTTCGGTGATGATAAGGCGGTCTGACGGAATTTGTGCCTGCAATCCTAATGTAGTTTGCAAAGAGGTTTCAAACGTGCGCAAATTGCGGTTGTTGATACCCAGTAAACGCGTGTTTAAGGTTAAAGCGCGTACCAATTCTTCTGCATTATGCACTTCCACCAGCACATCCATGCCCAATTGGTTAGCGACCTCTTCCAGCTCGTGCATCACGCCATCATCTAATGCCGCCGCAATCAACAAAATGCAATCGGCACCTAAAGCGCGGGCCTCGTAAACCTGATACACGTCAATCATAAAATCTTTACGTAATACCGGCAACGGGCAACGTTGCCGCACCATTTGCAGATACACTTCGGAGCCT